>JAGVMG010000054.1 GCA_020053915.1 Parachlamydiales bacterium
CGGCTAAACGATCGTAAAGGCCGCTGTGTGCAGACACACAGCTAACTTTACGATCGTTTAGCCCCGGGGCTTTGACACAGCCGAAAGAGTAAAAACTTTTTTAACTGTGTGCTAGAGGTGGAAAAGACCACCTCTAGTCAAATCGTTGAGACTATCTGGTTTCGCTGGTCTCAATCGTTACTTTCGCTTCTTCGGGTGCAGGCTGAACGTCTGTGATCGCAGCTTTTAACACTTCAATTTTCGCGCCGTCATAGAGAGAGAGGATAACTGTCGTCTCTTGAACTTTAACGACGGTTCCAATGATCCCCATTGCTGTGATCCGATCCCCTTTCTTGAGAGAGGTACGCAATGTTTCCATTTGCTTGCGTCTTTTTTGCTCTGGTCGCCAGAGGATAAAGTAGAAGAAGGCAAGTGCCACCCCAATCATCATCAATGTCTGCATGAGGTTCCCTTCACGCGCGGCAGGAGCTGCATCACCTTCAGCAAATAAAGGCAGAGAAGCGCATAGAGCGCACGCTCCTGCGAAAACCATGGATAGCTTTTTCATAAATTCCTTCCTTGAATCAAAAAATTGTTAGAAAATGGATAGCTCCAGCTTGCCTTAAAGGGAAGGGGGAAATCAAGCAAAAAAGAGATCTGTTACGCAGTAAATTATTTTGTTTCTATTTTGCGCAAGAGGGCGATGTTTTCGATATGGACGGTATGGGGAAATTGATCGACAGGCTGGACCGTCACAAGCTGGTAGCCGGCTTGGACGAGTTCTTGGATATTGAGGGCCTGAGTAGCGGGGTTGCAGGAGATATAGAGGATCTCAGGGATATTGAGGCTCAGGAGGTGAGTTAGGGCTTGGGGATCGAGACCGGAGCGGGGCGGATCGATGATGGCGAGATCGGGAGGGACGAAGGTGTCTTGGGTCTGGAGGGTGGCGAGGGTCTTGCCGACATCTCCGCAGAGGAGGGTGAGCCGATCGATCTGGTTAAGTTCTTTGTTGCTTTGGGCGTCAAAGATCGCATGGGGGTTGAGCTCGATGGCGGTAACCGATTCTGCTTGCAGAGCGAGAGCCATGCCGAGGGTCGCGGTTCCGGCATAGAGGTCGAGAACGTGCTTTTTAGGAAATGTGACAAGTTGGAGCGCTTGGGAATAGAGGATTTCCGCTTGGATCGTGTTCGGCTGGAAAAAGGAGGTGGGGCTGATTTTGAATGTGAGTGAACGCTGGATGGCGCCTGTGTCAATATGGAGGGTTTCTAGGATATGGTCGGGTCCGCTGAGATGCATTTCATAAAATTGAGTGGGATGCCCTTTTTGGATCTGGTGGACCCTGAGGAAGAGACTTAAGCGCTTTTCATCGGGCAAGGCCGTGTGGATAGCTTCTTGAAAGCTCTGTAATTGAGCTTTGGAAAGAGGGTAGTCGGGGTTGCCCGAGACAGTAAGGATGACCATCTTGTCCCCTGTCCGACGCCCTTCTCGCACCGTGAGGGTTCTTAAGGAGCCCGTGTCGTTCATCCGATAGGCGGCAAGACCACTTGTTTCCCACCAGGCGCGGACGGCAGTGAGTAAGGTAAGAAACCAGGGGGGCGAGAGGTGGCATGCGGTAAGGTTGAGGACTTTTCCCTTGGCGCCTGCGATCATAAGGCCTAAAAAGCGCTCGTTCGCTTTATTCTGAGAAAAGGAAAACTCCATTTTATTTCGGTAGTTCCAGGGATCTGCACAGGGAATGATCGGTCGAACATCTACAGCAGAAGTGAGAAGTGAACCGAAGGCTTGGGAAACAATCGCTTGTTTTTGCTCGAGCTGGGTCGCATAGCGCATCTGCTGCCAGGCACATCCCCCGCAGTCAGGGACATGAGGACAACGGGGCTCGGTGCGCCAGGGAGAGGGGGTGATCACTTGCTTTAAACGCCCCTGAATTTTACCTCGGCGGGCTTTGCCCAGCTCAACGAGCAGTTCGTCTCCAGGTAGGCCGGAAACGATCTCGACAGAAGCGGGTGAAGGAGAGCCTGGCTTTTGATACGAGCCAATCCCTCTTCCGCGCGGGTTTAGGCGCTGAATGGTAAGCGGAACTTGTGGTAAAGGGGGTCTTGGCGTTTCCATAGACAAACAGGATAGCGCAAAACCCTCTCTCGAGACTACCTTTTTTTCTTCGGCGCTTCTGGTTTCTTAGTACAAATCACTCCAACTCCTCATCAAATTCCAAAAGATCTGGAAAATCAGGACTAGAAACGAGGCCGCCCAGGAAGTTTTCCTGAGAAATCACAGGTTTGCCAGTTTCCGACTCTAGCTGTTGCCTGGCATCGCCAGCGATCTTGCCTCCCATCAGAGCGGCCTTTTTATTCTCATCAAACCCTTGCGCATCTCGGTTAACCGCAATCTCTTTTGTAGCAGCTTCCCCTAACATAGAAAAAATCAACTCCAGATCGGTCATATGATCGCGTAAATTCTCTTTCTCAAGCCCCTTATGCTTCTTATATTCTGAAGGAGTCATCCCAAAGGATGCTTTAGAGATCTCTGCTGTTAAAATCGCATATTCCCTCTGGAGCTTGATTCCTCTTGAATCCCACTCATCAGTTAATTCCTCACGGATTGCAACACCTCTCATCCGCTTCTCGATCCACGCATCGCTGTATCCCTTAGCCTTGTAGATCGCGCGCGTCCGCTTCGTCGCAAGCTCCGGGTCTTCAATTTCTTGAATCCGCTCATATCCCACTTGCGCAAGCCATCGTTTAAACGGTTCTGCTTTGGGAGAGGGAATAGATTGGATGATACGAAATACGGTTTCTGTGTTCGCCGTGTCCGTTAAATACTTCTTCCCGTCGCTAGACTCCAATTTCAGTTGTACCGTTTTTGGGTACAACTGAACAAATCCCTCATTATCCGATAGTTGTATTTTTAAATTTGACCAATATCGTCTTGGATTGGGACTTCCTGTCAAAACCTCGATGATATCAATAATCGAAAAATACCATTCCCCAGCGTGAAAGACGCGGCGGATTTTCTTGTCTTCAAAAACAATGAGCTTGTCTGCTGAACGATTGCATTGACTTTCCTTGGTAGATTCGATCATGAGGAACCTCAAGAGGTTGGATTAACCTTTAATTGTGCTCCTGGAAAACATTTTCAACAAGAAATTTGCCTTAGACCGAAACAACCTCAAAAGTTATTTCGGTGTAAGGCAAATTTGTACATTTTTACGCCCCGGATTCAGGATAAGGAGCCTTTTCTCGAAACTACCTTTTTTTCTTCGGCGCTTCTGGTTTCACAATTTTTTTGATTTCCTTACGCTCAGCTAAAACAGATTCTTTGCGGTACATTTTAGATAGCTTCGCAAGCTCGATTGTGCCGGTGCGCACACGTTGAGCTGCCGATTTATTGCCGGCATTGGCTTTTTCGAGATCCTTGCAGAGATCTTCCAATTCTTTGCGCATTGCTATGACGGTGTCTTTGAGTGCCATCGTCCCCTCCCTGTTATCTTCTTTTGTCCATAGGTCCTCAGGGAAATATTATGCAATGAGTTTTTAATTCGAGTTGGTGTGGTGAAAATAACATCATGCGAATTCGTGTTGAAATTGTCTTGCGACTCAAACCATATTCTGCAATCTATAAATCTGCTTTTTGCTAGACTGACGATAGTTCAAGGTTTGCAAGAGGTGTATCCATGTTCTTCATCAATGGTGCTTATGTTAGAGAAGAGGAGGCAAAAATCTCGGTACTCGACATTGGATTGTTGCGCGGGTTTGGGGTGTTTGAGTATTTGCGCACATACCAAGGAAAACCTTTTCAATTGTGGGAACATTTAAAGCGCTTGAGTTACTCGGCAGAAGAAATTGGATTAACGCTCCCCTATTCTCTTGAGGAGATTGCTGAGATTGTAGACAAGGTGCAATTGCTTAGCGGACTTTCTGAGGCAAGCATTAAACTTGTTGTTACGGGAGGGGTTAGTCCCGATCAGTTTACACCTCAGGAAAAGGGATCGTTGATTGTATTTGCCTATCCGTTGAAGCGGTATCCGGATGCGTGTTACACGCAAGGGGTCGAGGTGATCACAACACCTCAGGGACGTTTTTTTCCGACATGTAAATCGACCCAATATCTCTCAGGGATTGTGGCTTTAAAAAAAGGACGGATCGATGCTCCCATGGAAGCGCTCTATCTGAATCAGAATGAAGAAATTTTAGAAGCGACGACGAGCAATTTTTTCGGCGTGCAAGGAAGGACTTTGTTGACATGTGATTCTAGCGAAGTGCTGTTGGGAATTACACGCGAAGTGGTATTGCAGCTTGCCAAGGATCGCTTTAATGTCGAACTTCGCTCTGTGCGCCGGGAGGAGATCGGAAATTTAACCGAGGCGTTTTTAACAGCGAGCAACAAGGAGATCATGCCGATTGTCTCAATTGATGGAGAGCAGGTAGGCTCTGGCATTGTAGGTCCTGTGACAAAAGAGCTCATGGGATTATTTGCAGAATATACCGCACAACACAAGTGGGCTGATATGAATATTGCGCGTTACGAAAAAGCGAGGGTATGAAGATGCGTCGGTGGATTTTGGGAAGTGCACTTTTTGTCGGTGTGATGTCAGCGCTTAATGTGTTTTGCGAGAGAGAGACCGATGGATTCTTCCCCTATCAAATTCCAGATTCTCTACCCTCACATCCCGAATGGGATTCAAAACCGTTATCAGTAGAAGACCAGGCAGAGCTCTTCGAAATTTTCTCTCAGCCGTTTACCTATCTAGGAAAAGGGCACCAGTGCTTTGTGTTTCAATCCAAAGATGAGCGTACGATCTTAAAATTCCCATTTCACTCGCAGCTGATTCCTCCTCTCTGGATGCGTCCGATTCCTTTGCTTTCAGACATTTTCCGTACGCGTGTGCTACACAAACGGCAAAATAAACTCCATAAAGATGCGATGAGTTATCGATTGGCTTTTGATCGGCTGAAAAATGACACAGGCTTGCTCTTTTTGCATTTGAACCGCACCGAGAGAACTTTGCCGATGGTGACTGTGTACGACAAGATTGGAGTGCAGCATCAGCTCCTCTTAGATCACATGGAGTTCATCGTCCAGAAAAAAGCGGAGCAGCTTTATCCGATGCTCGATCAGTGGATGGAACGGGGTGAGGTAGATCTTGCTAAGCAAGGACTTTCGGAGCTCATTGCTCTTTTTGCGCGGCGATTCGAAAGAGGAATTGAGGATCGGGAATGTGTGCTCAATACTAATTATGGTTTTTTGGAAGAGCGTGCCATGCAGATCGATATTGGACGATTGAGAGAGTGCGTATCAATTTTAAGTTCTGAGGAACAAAAGGAAATGATCTGGGGAATATTCGAGCCCTTAACCGCTTATCTGGAGCTGCAGTACCCGGAACTTGCAGCCCATCTCGCATGGGAAAGAGCTCGATATGAAAATCCGATTAGAAGCCTAAGCTCGCCATCAGAGTCAAGCCTTGCAGAGTAAGATTTCCTGACTGGTTTAGCCCGGTAAAGTTACTGAAGTTAAGCCATACTTGCTCTTCCCAACCCGCTTTAAACTTGAACTGGTATTGATCGTTCGAAAACCAAGTCATGTAAGTGAGTCCCATTCCTGCTTCAAACACCATGTTCACTTGAGTTATGACGCTTCCAGTATGAACATCTTTAAATTCGGCACCTGTTCCTACGTTTGTGTACTTATCTTTCGCGCGAACATGGAAATCGCTCCAAAGAGCTGTTGCTGCAAAATCTCCATAGACACCCCAATTGTTATTGAACTGCCATACAGAGTTGATCCCCCCGCGCATCCCAAGACCCCACATGCGCTGGTGACGATGCTGATCAATGCGGTAGGTTGTGCTTGCAAGAAGAGTGTTATTGGCTGTTGTGGTGTAGTGCAACAGTAAATCTTCAGTGATCCACGCTGCTTTCAATCCACCAAAAGGTCTTAAAGCGATTCGATGGCTAACAAAGAAGTTTCGGCCTAATTCCAGATCCAAAACATTAAAACGCTGCTTCCAGTCAGATGAAGCTTGAAGAACGGGAACTGATGTCAATGTTCCAAAAGGGGTCGCCGTTACTCCAATCATCGTCTCGCCTAAGCCGGGCTTAGAATCTAAATGGTTATGATTTTCATCACCATGCAACCAAGTCCAATTCGCATAGAGGTCCCATCCATCATGTTGAGCATCAATCCCAGCACCAACTTTAACGCCAGGCTCAAAGGAAAAGTCAGGTGTTGTAATTTTTCCTTTTTTAGGACTTGTGAACGTAGGAACATTCACATTGTTGTCTTGAACACCGGTTCCTGCATAGCCTGTCCCTGAAAGTTGAGCCTTCCACCAGATGAAATCAGCAGTGAAATAAAGCCCGCATCCATCTTGTACAGGAGTGATGGCAGGTGTAATCACAGAGGTTGGTTCTTTGACGACAGTTTCTTCTAAAACAACAGGGGCTTGATCCGCTGCTAAGACTTGGGTTAGGGCTATTAGTGAGCCCAATGCGAATGCACTTTTTTTCATGATGTCCTCATTTCGTTAAGATGATAAGCAAAAAATGGAAATTAAATTTTATTCAATTTCCTGTAAAGAAAATTAGGAGCTCAAATCTGAACGCACAACCGCAGATCCCATTTTTTCTTTGCGCACGATCTGTTTTAGCGACTTGGGTGAGAAATCGAGCGCCTCTCCACTTTCTTCAGCCGCTTTTTGTGTAGAACTAAAAATCACGACCATATACCTGGGCTGATCTCCTCCAATCACTACCTTCCAAGTTTTCCAAAGAGCAGGTGTTTGAAGTGATTTTTGTGCAGTTGCCATTTCCATTAAATGCTGCTCAAACACCATTTCTTCTCCTGGAGTAATCCCGAAAAGAAAATAGGTCGCAAAGCCAGAAAACAATGTCTCCGATTTCCCTTTAGGTAGAGAAGAACAAGCTGGAAGATCGACATAGAGTGTGCGCAATACAAAGTTAAGAGAACTCTCGCGTAAGATCGTCTGATCAGAAGAGGCGCTTTGAAGCTTGTGCAAGAACTTGAAATACGCCTCAACGCCCCCATAGGTCTTAACAGAGGTAAAATAGAGATATTCAGAATTATTAGCATCTTGCAGGGAGAAAGTGGCATAAGGCGGTTTGCTCCCCAACCCTCTCATAAGTTGTTTTTGAGCCACTTCATAGACCTCTTTTTTCCCAAACTTCACAAAGTCCTCCTGAAGCAGCCAAAGCCCCCCTTCTGCCCCTGGATCTGCATATAAAGAAATTGCCCCTAAAAGGCCTAAAATCATCACCTTAATCCAGCGCATTATTATAACCTACTTGATTTCAATTGATTAGGAAGATTGCCGTGCCTCGGAAGGGGGCTATAATCTGATTTTTAAACCATGCAGGAAAATAATGAAAACAAAACTTTAGACATAGAATGGACGAATCTGTTAAACTTATGGTCAAGTAAGAGTGCAGAACTTCTCCAGAAGGAGATCTCTGCAAAGTCTTACGAGTTAAGTGTTGATCCCGTGTTTTGTATCCAGCGTGCAGTATTCACAAGTTCCGCCGATGGTCAGATCCCGAGTCAACCCAATAAGAAAACAAAGGCGTTAGGCCAGTTGCTTAAACAGGGTGCTCATCATTATTAGCCTCTCATTTACATCGACTAACGTCTTAAGCCATCATTTTTAGGAGTAGTGTATTTTTATGAATCAAGGTTCAAGCAAAAAACTGTATGTTGGTAGCCTCCCTTACAGCACAACAGAAGATGAATTACGCGGTTTATTCGAGTCCTTTGGCCCGATAGAATCCGTACGGATCATCACAGACAAGTTCACTGGCATGTCAAAAGGTTTCGGCTTTGTCGAAATGGAAAATGCTGATGACGCTCAAAAAGCTGTTGAAGGGATGAACGGCAAACAACTTAACGGCCGTACGCTGATCGTTAACGAAGCACGTCCTGAGCAGCGTCGTGACCGCAGTTTTAGCGGTGGCGAAGGCGGCGGTGGAAACCGTGGTGGCGGAGATCGTTGGGGTGGCGGACAAGGCGGAGCTGGCGACAGACCACGTCGTCCTCGCCGTGATTCTTACTAATCACATCTCGATCCTTTCAAATCCCTCGTTCTTAACAAGACCGAGGGATTTTTTTATCCTCAAATATCCCCTAAAAACTGATCTATTCTCTGCGCGTCAGCTTTTTAAATTTTCGCAGCAATTTTTTCGCGGTAGATTTCTTTATGTTCACACATTCTTCCCCTCTAGAAAAGGAAGAACTAGCCTGAGTCAGCTTCATTTGAGGAAACTGCAGAGAGACAGCAAGCCGCATCCTTTCATGCTGCGTAAAGAGCAGATCTTCACCATAGGCATTAAAAAATCGGATATTTTGAGGCATCTCTTGTAACAACTGAGCATCGGTGAACTGCAATTTGGGAAACGGATGGAACTTCAAGGACAACGGTGATGTAGTTCGCATTGTAATCGAGTCATTAAACGCCTTCAACTCTTCGTCGGATAAAATGATTTCAATAGACAGCCTGCAAAACGGTTTGGCAGGGAGCTGAAGTTGAGTCATGCGCATCGCGCCATCTCTTGGCAAGATCCCCAACATTTCAAGTGGATTTCCCATCAGATTCAAAGTTATGAGCCGCGGCATCGTTTTTGCGCTAAGAGAGCAGTGTGAAAGATAATTTTGAGAGAGATCTAACCTCTCTAATCTAGGAAATGCCCCTTCCGGAAAGACATTGATTAAATTAGAGCGTAAATTGAGGCTGTGCAGATTCGGCAGCGAAATTTCAGGAAAATAAGAGAGAAAATTATTGCTTAGGTCCAACTGCGTAATCATAAGACCATTTAACGCTGCGCACTCATGAAGCAGATTGTCCGAAGCATCGACATGTGAAAATCCTCTGACAAATTGATGAAGATCTCGTGGCAAAAGATCTAATGAAGATTCTTTCAAATCGATTTTTTGAGCGTCCCCTTTTTGAACCGCTCGGTGCCAAGCCACGCGAATCGATTCTCTCGACGAACTTTCCATTGCTTCTAAAATCTCCTGAACGTCATCTGGAGTGATCCCTTGCTTGGCAATGCATGGGTGAGTCTCTAATCCAAACACCCAGTGGTCGCGAAAACCTTTGCTCCCTAAATTAAACAAGTAGAGCGCGGTAACACGATCGATCGTTTTAAGAGGTCCATCATCACGCTCGAATCGGATAAATGGTTGATTAGAAGCGCGCGGCGAGTCATCCGTATGCAGCACATGGATCTTTGAATTATTAGTAAAATGGGTAATGCAGGTGCCCTCTTTCACCCGGTCTTCATTTCGGAGGCAAAGAGTCTTATGCGCAGATAATGAACTTATTAATTTCGAAGACATTAATTTTAACCTTTAAAGAGAACATGCTCAAAATAATTGATTAAACAGACATGATAAAATTAAGTTCAACGATAGTTGATAAAATCTAACTAGCAAAAAAAAAGCCTCAAGTGGTTACCCACTTGAGGCGAATGAAAAACTTGGCGGCGACCTACTCTCCCACACTCTTGTGCGTAGTACCATCGGCGAG
>JAGVMG010000072.1 GCA_020053915.1 Parachlamydiales bacterium
ACATAGTTAAAAAAGTTTTTGCATATAACATGCTTTCGCTTAACATGGTTCCATTTCAAAGGAGATTGCCATGGGACAAAAGCAGAAGCATGTTATATGTAAAAACTTTCTTAACTATGTACTAGTACATAGTTAAGAAAGTTTTTACTCTTTACTAGGGGGAAGTCTGTGTTCTAAATTTTTTCATCATTCGATCTAGAGCATCTGATGCTGACAGAGCTAATTCTCCGACCTGGACCATCTCTTCTGCTAGCTCAAGAGAGCGTTTTGCATTTAATAAGCCCCATCCATAAATTTCCCGCGACTGCTGAATCTCTTCAGGGGAAAACCGAGGGAGCTCAGATCGATCTACAAAATGCGGCACTTTCGATTTGTCTAAAATAATCGGTGTGGCCCCTTCTAAAATACTCTTACGCACTTGTTCTTTTGACAAGGAGGGAAATTTTTCTTGGATTAACAAGACAGCTGAGGTCACAAAAGGAGCTGCAAATGAAGTTCCTGAACGAGCCTCAATACGATCTCCCGGAACAGTCGAGCTGACATTGGTTCCAATTGCAGAAATCGTGAACTCTGCAAGGTCTTTTCCCGGTAAACACGAAGAGGCTGCTGGGTAAAGGCCATTCGGGCGCAGGTTGACGACTAAAATACTCCGCTCTCGACGCTCTTTGGAACTAGACACCCAGTGATGGCCTTGAACTACCAATTCATTTTGATCTAGAATAACCCCGCGATTGCCAATCGCTTGAATTAATAACGAATGACTCAAGTCACCCACAAACTCGCGAGATACTTTTGCCTGCTCCTCCTGACTCAATTGTCTTAACATTCTTTTTTTAGGCGATACCGGTAATTGAAGCGCTCTTTGCACGTCGTAATAACAGGGGCTATTCTCACCATAGTACGTTGCAAGGTGACGCATCAGTAAAGGAGGCCTATCCATAAATGTTAAGATATGGTCTTGAAACCATCCTGAATAATTGAGGACCATTCCAGAGTCATCTGACGGAGGATCCACTTTTGGAGTGACCTTAATTTTTGCTAAAGGGGCTGCTTGAGAAATAATTCCACAGACAAATGTGCCATGTTGAATAGCGGATGCAGAAGCCTGATTTTCCGTATCATCCTCAATCGGAAGCTTGAATTTTGAATGCGAGGGATCTACACCGTTTTCTAGGACAGTCACTGCTGCACCACGTCCTAATACATCTTCTTTATGCACCGGCTCAAAATGCATCAGTTCCAATTCTGTTTTGGAAGCTTTGGGGATTAACCAGAAGTTTGTTGATTGAGATACATCTAGCGATGGATTGGATAAGAAATGATACCTTGCTATCCATTTTATTTTGGCATTTGTATGCACTTGAATCCATGTCTCGAGAAGAGATCGATCCTTAAAGCTAAACTCTCCTGCCTTACGCACTTTTTTCAAGCTCGAAAGCATCAATGGTTTTAGTTCGAGACATCTTTTTAATAGACGTTCATCCGATAGATGAGCTTTCATTTTTTGATAAACACAACTGGCTAATGCATCTAAAGAATCATACCGTTTTCGAAAACTTGGGTAATTAAAAGGAGTTCTGCCCGGTTCTCCCCTGCCTAAAATTGATGTGCGAATTAAATCATCAATCGGCGACAGGGTAATCCGATCTTTTTGATAATTCCTGATTTTATCTTTATAGTTCATAATTTGATCGCAAAGATCTTTATAGACCTCTCCTGAACAACCAGCCAATCGTTTGATCCGGTTCAAAAGATTAATTATTTTTTTAATTTCAGCAACTTTTTTATCGCAATACTCTCTAGAAGCGATGGGACCTTGTTCCCAATAAGTTTTCTCCCAAGCACTGAAGTACTGTGAATTTAGGGAAGAAGATGTAGATGAAGAAGCCATAACAAACCAATAATTAAACAAAAATCTTTTAAACAATTGTATATAAACAAACAAATTACAGTCAATATTAAAAAACGATTTTTTTGAAAAGAAGAAAAAAAATCAAACAAAAGAAGAAAATCGATTATTTGATTTCCAGGCAAGAAGCCCCGACAAATTCACTCCCTCGCTGCCCCCACGGAAAACTAAGACCCAGGTTTCCCTTAGAATGCAAGAGCTTCATATGCGCCTCTTTGGAATCCTCTATTGCCCCAGACAATTGTATCGGGAACGTAAAGGCACCCTCACTTCCTACAACACAAGAATAGAGGCATGTTTCTTCTGCAAATGTACATTCAAACGACAGTGTTTCATTTGGTTTAAAACCAGAGCCCCGACAGATAAAATCCTTTCCTTCTACATCAGCAAGTTCGATTGCCAGCTTCTGCTTTCCCTTTACCGTTTCGTTAGGAAATGGGATCATCGCAATGGCGTATTCTTGTTCACCGTCAACAGAAAGCATTCCGTAACTGACCATTTCCCCGCGCCTTAGAGGAGTAACGATATAGGGGGCTGCAAGCTTTACATCTTCAGGTTCAGTCAAGATGAGATGGCCCTTGGGATTTGCAACATAGGAAAAGGTTTCGGTTGTCGATCCATCGACATTGCGCACGAATAGTTTATAACTCTTGCCGCTTGGAAAAGATTCAGCGCGCAGACGATAAAGGCGGATCTTCATCCCCTCAATTTCCATCTCTTTCCATTTTTGACGGCAGGAGACTTGAGGCTCTGCAGAAATGAGCGATGAACACACTAAAAGGAAACAGATAATTGCGCTAAATCTCATTTAAAGCCTCTTTTCTTGAGATATAGCATAACAACAAAGATTAATTTAAATCTTTTTCGATGTTTTCCTTTTCGATTAATAGAAGTTCGAGTTGTTCATATAAAAAATCACATGCTTTTTGTTCTTCCGCAACTTGCTGATAGATCTCAGATTGGGGCTTGCCTTTTTCGATCGAACTCACAAGCGTTTGGCTTATTTGATGCAAGCTCGCTTCCTTAACTTGGATCGCCTCTTCACACACTCTGATTTTGTCTTCAAGCTTTTTAAGAGAAGAAGAGCGTCCTGGCGGCGTTTTTACTTTGGGAGGTTTAGAAGAGCTCCCTTTCTTGTCTTTCTCCTCTTCCCAGCCGATCTTTTCTAAAAAGTCGGTATAATTACCGAAGAACACCTCTTGTCTGCCCCCAGCATGACAGACGATCAGCTTATCGAATTCCAACCGGTTTAAAATGAGTTCGCTATGCGTAACGATGATGCACGCACCCTGAAATCCTTCGACGGCATCTACAAGTGCTTCGACCGATTCCAAATCAAGGTGGTGGGTCGGTTCATCGAGGAGCAACAGATTACACGGACGGGCTAAAATTTTACCCAGCAGTACACGGCTCTTTTCTCCTCCAGAGAGCATCGCAATTTTCTTCTTGGCCCGATCGCCGCCGAACATCATGATCCCGCAGAGATTCCTCACCTGCGTAAAGTTAAGCAACGGATTGGCAAGGGAGATCTCCTCTTCAATGGTATGCGTGGGATTAAGCCGATCGATGTTGGTTTGCCCGAAATAACCGCAAATCACATTATCGCGCATCTCTACGCTTCCCTGTTTAGGAATAAGCTCTCTCGCAAGCAAGCGTAACACCGTCGATTTTCCACATCCATTTTTTCCAAGGATCGCAATTCGCTCGCCCTTTTCAATTTCCAGAGACAGATCGTGAATGAGCGGCTCCTCATAAGAAAAACTAAGGTGTTCCGCCTCGAGCATTTTACGCCCAGGAAACGGAGCTTCATGGAACTTAAAGCCAAGATTTGCAATCGCTCGCAAAGCCTCCACTTGAGGCAAACGGTCGATCATTTTTTTTCGAGCGGATGCTTGCGCAGCTTTTGAGGCTTTCGCTCCAAACCGATCGACATACGATTGCAAATGCGCACGCGTCTCTTCTACTTTAACCCGCGTCTTTTCCTGTAGCTCTTCTTGCTGCATGATGTAACTGTAAAATTCAGAGGTCGATCCGCGCAGTTTGACCACCTTTTGGCGATGGATCCCCATCGTATGGGTACAAACCTGGTCTAAAAATTCCCGGTCATGCGAAATCAAGATCATCTCCCCACGCCACCGCTTTAAAAACCGGGTTAAAAAGCGGATTGCCAAAATGTCGAGATAGTTGGTCGGTTCATCGAGAAGCAGGCAATCGGGTTCTTTGAGTAATACTTTAGCAAGCTCCAGCCTCAGCTGATACCCTCCAGACAATTGTTGCGGGCTCTCGTCCATTTGACTCTCATCAAACCCAAGACCTGTCAAAAGAGCCTCTGCGCGGTGCTGCTCCTCTTCGGGAATGACCTGCGCCGCCTCTTCTAGAACTGTCGGCTTATCAAAACTCAGGTGCTGCTTAAGAACGCCGATCCGATATCCTTTGGGGGAAGAGATCGTCCCTTTGTCAGGCGTTTCTTTGCCTTCAATGAGCCGAAACAACGTGGTTTTACCGGAGCCATTTCTTCCGACGAGCGCGCACCGATCCCCTTTTTGAAGATTGAAGCTGACATCGGTCAATAATGGGTCTCCATGAAAGGAGAGGGAAAGATGATCACACTGAAACATAAAATTTTCTTAAGATTGTTTTAGGGAAATAATAGATTGGCTTAATTGAAATCATAGCGCCGCCCCTCCTATTTTCCCAGAGATTTTTGAGGGGGGCACCCTCAAAATCAGCTAAAATTGCGATGAAACCAGCGATAAAAAAATTGAGGCAACTGCTGAACGGTGGGCATTGTATAATTTGTTTCTCGGATTTCCACATCTCCTGAAGCATTCATGCTTTTAGTCTGGTCAATCGCGATCTCGGTGAAGGCATCATTAGCTCTAAAGTGCTCAGGAACGATCTGAATGTGCAATCGATCTGCAGCCTCCACTAGAGTCCCTGAGAGATATGAATCTGGGCGAATCAGACAGTGGAAGCGGGTCATGTTGGCGACATCATCAATGAGGCGAGGAGAAGCACTATAGCTCAACGTCACATCCCGTCCTCCAACTCGAGGAAATACACCTTTTTTCTCTAGCGCCTCTTTCAAGCGTTGATAAACATCTACGGGTTGAAGATCATCCGTAAAAATGTGAATAAAGAGCGGTTTGCATTTAGGAAGATGACGCGAATTAAGAAAGCGTTCCAATTCACCGACATAATAACTAAACGGGGGCAATTTTTTGGGTTGCATCGTAGACGTATCTGCCCGATCGTAATCCCCTCCTGTACGCACATGCAGCGCAATCGAATACGCGTTTTTTGGGATATCCAATTTTTGGTGAGGCTGCACGACATTCAGCAGCTCTTTGATTCTGGGCTTAAAAGCCTGCCAATCCATGGAATAGTGCGTTTTCATCTTCTCATGGGGGCAAAATGGGAGCAGATACAAAACAGAATCATTCACGTCGCTACCTTTAAGCGCTTTCAGATCTTCTGCTGAATTCAAAGTGATAATGCGTTTGAAGTACAGAGGCCGCTTAGTGTCATGTTTCAGGTGTTCTTCTTGAGAAAAAGCAAAGAACTCCGACCCTTGAAAGGGACGAAAGTAGACGGGTATCTGAAACTGCTCCCCCACGCATTTGGCATGCAGATAGGTCGCCACTCGATCCCCTAAACGACTATACACCTCAAGCGGCAGAGGAAGAAACGGAGCTATTGCAGCCCCGCGATACGCAAATTGATCAATACGTACAGAAAGATCGATCCACTTCACGACAATCCCTAGAACTGCAACTGGCGCTGCAATAGTGGTAACGACGGCCGAGGGAATAAAAATCAGTGCTCTTTTAAACACCTCTACCACCTGACTGCTTCCAGGAGGCAAAGAAGAATATGAATTTTTTAGAATTCTCGCAGAGAACCGAAAAGGCGCGATGAATAAATCCCCATACAAACGGGGATCCTCAATCGGATCGGTCCATTTCCCAGGAATTGCTAACACTCTTTCCTCCCATTGCAATCTGAGAAAATAGGATACACCGAGTTCGTATCTGCCAGCTATTAGAAAAAAAATTAAAAAATTAAGTTTTTTTCTTTACGTCATTTTCAAGCTAGCAGCATAATGATTGCGTTTCCCGTAACACCCAATTCCTTGGAGGTCTTTTATGAAACACTTGAATAAGCTGGCACTGTGCCTAGTTCTGTTCGGATCCTCAGCTCTTTGCGCTCACGAAAAAGAGCATACAAAAGAAGTTCAGATCAAGATTAACATCACAAGCACGGATAGTGACGAACTGCAGAAATTTTTGGATTCAATTCCAAAACACGACCGGAATTCGCATAGCAGCGATGAATGGAAAAGCACTTTCATTAGAAGCATGATTCATCTTATCCATGTCGCTGATAGCGATGGCGTGGCTGAGTCTTCTTGGTCAGTAAAAATCAAGGAAGGACACGGGCATTAATCTTTCGCGGAGTGCAGCTGTTATCGCAGCTGCACTCCGCTTAAAAATTTAAGAAGGTTGCTTTATTTCTCTGAGCGCCAGAAGCTGAGGTTTTACCTTAAGCCACTCAGGGTCGTTTGCTTTAAATTGGTTCTTTTCAATGAAGTAAAAAAGAGCGTTTTTAAGATAAGCAGCATAGTACTGGCGTGTTTTAAATTTCTCTGCGATCGCCAAAATCCGCTTTGACCACTCCAATACCTCTTGAGGAGTAGAGAGGCTAGTCCACAACAAATTCAGGGAACGTTCTCTAAACAATTCTTCGAAGGCATCTTTGTTCACACCGTAATAGTGTTCAATTGTATTCTTAAAAGAAGCAGCTGATGGTTCACCCCATGACCTTAGAAAAATAAAGAGGTAAATCTTGGCTAGGATCCCTTTACGACTTTCAATAATTTCAACTGTGCTCTTTAATTGATGAAGCAATCCATTTCTAAATTCCTGGCTCAACTTGTTGTCCGTCTCCAACAAAGCAGCGAAATTCTTCTTTACCGAAGAAGAGGACCGTTTCCAGGACTCAAGTTGTTTTTTAAATACGGAATAATTCGAACGACCCACCATTAACGCAGTGCTAAATAACCCTTTCGAAAAATTCTTAGTATTTTTAAGCTCCTTCTCTTGCGATTTGAAATTCTGTTCCATCAATTTAAGGGAATATTCTCGGTCGTGCCATTGGTAGTTTTTTTGCTTTGCTCCCTTCAACAGACTACGCGTCAAACGCACAACCTCTTTTGCTTTGGGGACAAGTTGATGTCTTAAACGCTGTTTTTCTAAACGCAGCCGAGCCACCATCATCAGCTGATCATTTCCAGGACAACTAAGCTCATAGATCCTTTTTTTGATCTTTCCTTCAAGAGCGCGTTGAGCCACAATCGATGAGGGAAAATTCTCTGCGAGAAAAAGCCTCAAAAAATTCCAGTGACAATGGGCAAAACAAGTGTTTCTTCTCTGGACAGGTAAAATTCCAGATGCATAAGGTTGCCATTGAGCTTCAAAAGGACGATCATCTAAGTTACCGTCTGACATCTTCGATCGGACCACTTTTTCCCACCAGGCAGCCTCGGTAATATTTTTCGCCTCTGGATGACTGACATTCGCATAATTGTTTCTGGTCGGATCAAATAATTTGATCGAAAGCACTCCTTTGCGGTCTTTTTCGACACAAAGCAAAGTTTCATGTAAATTCGTGCCATAAGGAATCAGCACACGATCGCCAGGTTTTAAATCCTGAATTTTTTGAACAATTCTCTTAGCGACAGTCTCATATTCATGTGAACTAGGACTATAAAACCATCCAAAGATCTTTGTGATAACCGATCCCAGAGGATCATTTCCGCGGATCCAATTAGAAAACACACCAGGCAAACGGAGCCGAAAAAGATCATAAATTGCAGTGATCTTTAAGGTGCTCTTAGAGATTACTTTCCATTTAGCAAGCGCTGTTCGCTCTTGGACAGAGAGCGCCTTGGGTTGCCTTAAAAGGTCATCCACTGCTTGATGAAGCACTTTCGAATAGAGCGCTGTCGATCCATATTCCGTATAATCTCGCTCCCCTGTTTTCGCGCCTGAAATAAGACGCTTGTTTGCGCTTTCCCTTAGCTGCAATGTCCCACAAAAATTTTTCTTGGCAACGATCTCTGCATTGCCAGGAAGGGCGTGGAGTTTCTCAAGCGAGCTCGTCGCATGGGATGCTAATTTATTAAAAGCACTGATTGACATATCACACCTTAATTAACAGTTATCCAACTATAATAACATTAAATTATACACAAAACTAAATAGAAGTAAACTAAATTAAGTAACAACAATTAACATAATGACAGTTAGTTCGGGAACTAGGGAGTAAAGAATTTAATTTTCTACCTAAATCCCTCTCGTCACCTCTAAGGAACACAGACTTTTCTTGAAATACAACAACTCTTTTGAGATACTGGCCGATACAGCTCAGGAGGATCGATTATGTGTACCAGTAGACAGGTCAGTTTTTCTCCTTTTTCTTCCTATACGGTATCAGAGGATCACAACCGATCCCTTCTACTACAATTTACTCTCAATGAACTCTTTTCCCTCCATTCCTGCCTCGACAAGAACGATGCACTGCCTTCATTGATCGGAAGTGAGACCCGCATCTTACCCTTCGATTGGGCCGTAGACTTAGGTCCTCTTAATCGGATCAGTGAGTATCTCGCGATACTACCCCTCGCTTTTCCTGAACGCCTCCGCCTTGCAAAAAGCAGTAAAAAACATCTCGATGCCTTGGTCCTCAACTTAAAAAAGAAACATTCTGAAAAAGAACTCAGCATTGCACATCTAAAAGCGCTCCACCATGTCATCGAGCAGCTTATTGTTGAGTGTGAAGAAGATGAAAACTTAAGCTTATTCCTGCTCAAACACAAACAACAGATCGACGCATTGATGGGCCCTGGCTATTTACGCGCATTCTTGCTCCAGCTCTACCCTCAAGGATTAAGATCTCTTGAAGAAATGGTCTCCGATCATTACCATGAGCGCGGTTTCTTTTCCCTAATCCCCGAATTAAAAGATCTCATTGCGCTTCTAGAGGTTGATGGCTAATTTATATTCTCAACTCGTTAAAGAGACGATCCAGTTTTTGCAAGAACAACCTCAAAATCATTTTGAGCTTGTCTCTCCGACTCTGCATGCTTTTTTTCCAAAGACAAAGGCCTTGCCTCCAGCTCCTGTTAAGGCCCCCCTTCTACCCAAACCTCAGCTCCCGGCTGCAGAGAAAAAACCTGCCTTTGTCAAACCTATCGAAGAGCCGATACATGTGCAGGCATCGGTGCCGCAAGTGCGCCCTGCAGCACCCCCTGCCATCCCCTCGTCTGAAATCCAAAAGACGCTGCAGAAAATCGCTCCCCACATGCGTCTTTCCAATGAAGTGCCAGGTGACGCCGTTGCACAGCGAATTGCTTCGAGTTGGCAGGAAAAAATGCCGGACACAGAAGTGGTTTTGTTACTCCTCGATCCAAGTAAAGAAAGTGTGGAGTTCTTAAAAAATTTGGGCAAGGCTGTCCATACGCAACTCTGTCCCGCCAAAGTGATCTCAGGAACGCGTCTCGAACAAGAAAAAAGATGGGATCTTTTTTTGGAAAAAAATGCTTTTCGCCTCATCATCGCCACCGACGGGATGAAAAACTATCCAGACCTCATGCGCTATTACAAAGCGCTCCCTGCTCAGCAGGAATCTTTTTTAGGAAAAACCCCCTTCATTAGTTTAAGCCCGACTGCAACCTACCTAACCTCTCCTGAGCACAAAGCGATTTTGTGGAAAAAACTATGCCAGATACTGAAGACACAGTAATCGCCGCCGTCATCCTCGATTCTGCGATCGATAAGAGCCTTGATTACCGAGTCCCCAAAGAACTCGCAGCTCTCGCCATTCCAGGAATGCGCGTGAAAGTTCCCGTAAGAAATGCGCTGCGCGCCGGGACCATCTTGGCTCTGAAAAGCACAAGCGATGTGCCCCATGTGCATCTCTTAGCAGAAGTGCTCTCAGAAAAACCCTTGGTCTCTGCTGACCTCTTTCAGCTAGCTCGCTGGATGGCAACCTATTACTGCTGCTCGTTGCGCAAAGTCCTCAAATCGATTTTGCCTCCGAGCGTTCGCGGCACCATGAAGCACAAAGAGCAGCTCTTCATCCAAAGCAACACCTCCGGAAACGAACTCATTTCGCTCTGCGAAACGCTGCGTCTTTCTAACCCTTTGCAAGCACAAGTGCTCGATGTTGTTTTAAAACATCCCAAAGGGATCCTCCTCTCTTCACTTTTAGAAAAAACAGAAAAACGCAAGAGCCCGATCGACACCCTCATCAAAAAGAAAATCTTGGGATGTCAGAAGGTGCAGATCGACAGATCTCCTCTCGAACATCTCGAATATTTTCCGACGAAGCCTAAGCGATTAAACCAAGAGCAAGCAGAAGCCTTGAATGCCATTAAAGCGAGCTTAGATGAGGGACGCTATGAAACGCGCCTCATTTTTGGGGTCACGGGCAGCGGAAAAACAGAAATTTATCTGCAAGCGATCGAACACACCCTCTCTCTACAAAAAGGAGTGATCCTCCTCGTCCCTGAAATTGCTCTGACCTCGCAAACAATAGAGAGACTGCGTTCCCGTTTTCAAGAAAAAATCGCTCTGCTTCACCACCGCCTCTCAGAAGGCGAACGGCATGACGCTTGGCATCAGATCCGCAATGGAACCGCGTCCATTGTGATCGGTGCCAGATCCGCGATCTTAAGCCCTGTGCCGAATTTAGGACTCATTATCGTCGATGAGGAGCAAGAATCTGCTTACAAACAGTCTGATGAAGCCCCAGCCTACCATGCACGCGATGTCGCGGTGATGCGCGGCAAATTCTGCAACGCCACGGTTCTTTTAGGAAGCGCCACCCCCAGCTTTGAGACCTACACGAATGCACTCAAAAAAAAGTATGCTTTGAGCACACTCAAACTAAGAGCAGATCATGCACAGCTTCCCACCATCCGAATCATCGACATGCAGCAAGAGTGCGATCACGCAAAAGGGTTCACCCTGTTTTCAGACGCCCTTCTCTCTGGAATTAAACAGCGCATTTCTTTGGGAGAACAGACAATCCTCTTTTTAAACAGAAGAGGCTACCACACCTCGCAGATGTGCCAATCCTGCGCCCATGTGATCGAATGCCCTCACTGCGATGTCAGCCTCACCTTCCACTTAAACGACAACGTCCTCGCCTGCCATTTATGCGATTACAGACTGATGCCTCCTCCTAAGTCCTGTCCCAAATGCAAAGCAGAATCCACTTTGAAATTCAAGGGAGCGGGCACCGAGATGGTCGAGCGAGCGCTGCATGCGATCTTCCCCGAGGTGCGCACCTTGCGTCTCGACGCGGACACCACCCGCCATAAGGGAAGCCATGAAATGCTGTTTAAGCAGTTTAAGGCAGGAAAAGCCGACGTCCTCATCGGCACCCAAATGATCGCAAAAGGACTCCACTTCCCTTCTGTGACGCTCGTCGGGGTCCTCAACACAGACGGTCATCTGCAAATCCCCGACTTTAGAGCCTCGGAACACGTCTTCCAGCTCATTACCCAAGTCTCTGGAAGAGCTGGCAGAGGAGCGCTCGCTGGCGAGGTAATCATCCAAACCCGCATGCCAGACCACCCTGTCATCGGCTTGGCCGCTCAGCAAAATTTTGAAGCCTTCTACGCCCAAGAGATCGCGATGCGCGAGATGTTCCACTATCCTCCTTTCACCCATCTCATCAAAATCACCTTCAGCGGAGCCCATGAAAAAGCCACTTTGGCAGAGGCCCATACCTTCCGCAACGCCTTGATCCAGCGTCTTCCCCCCTCCTATGAGATTCTACCCGCTGTCCCCTCGGGCCACGCCAAAATCAAAGGCCAGTACCGCTTTCAATTATTGATCAAAGGAGAAAAGATCGGAAAGCTCCTCTCTGTCCTCGAAGAAGAGCGTGCACGCTTTGTCCTAAACCGCAAACTCCGCCTTAGCATCGACGTCGATCCCCTCTCCACATTTTTCTAATGCGCGATACTTGGCAACCGCGTAAAATGGGACCAACATCATTAACAACTTAAATTTTAATTCTATGACAACAATGACCCATCCTACAGATCCCGAGTATCACACTCACGAAGAGTTCCGCAACCGCACCCAAAAAATTGCCGACATGCGTGCGCTCGGTGTTGACCCTTACCCTGCTAAATTCACCCCTTCCATCACTTTGGGTGATTTGCTAGCTAAAACAGAGGAAAAGGAGATCGGCCATAGTGAAGATGCGGCAGCTGGAACAACTGAGACGGCCACCATCGCAGGGCGCCTCGTCCTCTTCCGCGCCATGGGAAAAAACGCATTTGCCCACCTCCAGGATGAAACAGGCCGTGTTCAGGTGATGTTCAACCGAGATCAAACGCAAGTCGAAGGATTCACCCCTACAGAAGAGCTCTCTGCCATCAAATTCATCGAGAAAAAAATCGACTTAGGAGACATCATTGGCGTCGAAGGGAATCTCTTTCGCACCCAAAAAGGAGAGGTCACCCTCTTTGCAAAAAAAGTGGTCATTCTCTGCAAAACCCTGCTTCCCCTTCCCGACAAACACAGCGGCCTTGCCGATAAAGGGGTCCGCTACCGCAAACGCTGGCTCGATCTCATCACCCACCCCGAGGTAGTCAACACCTTCCATCAGCGCACCCAGATCCTTAAACTTGTCCGCTCCTACTTTGAAACCTTAGGCTTTTTAGAAGTAGAAACCCCTGTGCTCCAAAACGTGTACGGCGGCGCTCAAGCGCGTCCTTTCACCACCCACCTGCACGCGCTCGACCAAGAGATGTATCTCCGCATTTCTCTTGAGATCCCTCTGAAAAAACTAATCGTCGGCGGCCTGCAGAAAGTCTTTGAAATCGGCAAGGTGTTCCGCAATGAAGGGATCGACCGCACGCACAACCCCGAGTTCACAGAACTCGAAGCTTATGCCTCCTATTGGGATTATAACGACATGATGGTCGCCACCGAAAATCTCTTTGAGCACGTCGCCCTAAAACTACACGGCACCACACAGCTCACCATCAAAAACGACACAGACGGTACAGAACACACCATCGACCTCAAAGCTCCTTGGAAACGCCTCTCGATGAAAGATGCTATCAAAACCTATGGCAACATCGATGTCGACACACTCACTGACGACAAAATGAGAGAAATTCTCCTTGGAACCGGCGAATTCGATCCTAAAGAGATCTCAAAAGCCGCAAGAGGCCATCTCATCGCGAAACTCTTTGAGCAGTTTGCTGAAAAGCACCTGATCCAACCGCACCACATCATCGACCACCCGATCGAAACAACCCCCCTCTGCAAACTCCACCGCGATCCTGCTTTGCGCAAAGAGCGCTTTGTCGAGCGCTTCGAATCCTTCATCTTAGGCGGCGAGTTCTGTAACGCCTACACCGAGCTCAATGACCCCGAGCTCCAGCGCCAGCTGCTCCTCGAGCAAGCCTCCAAAAAAGCAGCTGGAGATGTCGAAGCCAGCCCGCTCGACGAAGAGTTCATCGAGTCGATCTGCCAAGGGATGCCTCCAACCGGCGGCCTCGGGATTGGCGTCGACCGCCTCGTTATGCTCTTCACCGGCGTCCACTCGATCCGCGACATCCTCTATTTCCCACTCATGCGCCCAGGTGAATGACAATAAAACCTTTAAGTCACTAAGAATAAGATAGATAGATATTTTTATTAACAGTTGACATTTTCACGAAAACCCTGTAAATTCGAGATTAAGGTTCGAAAATACAGGGTATCATGCAACGAAAGGCTTATTTAAACAGAATTGCAGGCGAATTTCGGATCCACCCAATCTGTGCCTTATTAGGACCCAGACAAGTGGGGAAAACTACGTTAGCCCGCATGTATGTAGAGGAATACTGCAAGGAAAAAGTCGAGTTTTTTGATTTAGAAAATCCGCTTGATTTAGCAAGACTTGAAAATCCCATGCTCACTCTATCTCGGCTCAACAATCAACTCATTGTAGTCGACGAAATCCAACGTCGTCCCGAGCTATTTCCTGTGCTTCGAGTTCTTGTAGATGAGCCAAAAGCAAATCGGAAATTTTTAATCCTTGGAAGCGCTTCTCGAGACCTCATACGCCAGTCTTCCGAATCCTTAGCTGGCCGCATCGGATACACGGAATTAATGCCCTTCTCATTAGAAGAGATTCCTGATTGCGAGCTCCTATGGTTACGTGGAGGATTTCCCCTCGCCTACCTCGCGTCCAACTCTCAAGACAGTTATCAGTGGAGACAATCATATATCTCTACCTTTCTGGAAAGGGACATCCCCAATCTTGGTTTTCATATCCCCCCGGAACAAATCAGACGCTTTTGGCTAATGCTTGCGCATTATCACGGACAAATTTTCAATGCGAGTGAAATCGGTAAATCCTTAGGCATTTCCGATCAAACTGCTCGCAAGTATTTAGACATCCTCGTTGGGACGTTCATGATCCGACAACTCACTCCCTGGTTCGAAAATCTAGGAAAGCGCCAGGTTAAATCACCCAAAATTTATTTTCGCGATAGTGGCATCTTACATGCTTTGTTAGGCATTCGAGATGAAACACAGTTGAATATTCACCCTAAGCTCGGCGCATTTTGGGAAGGATTTGCCTTGGAAGAGATCATTCGACAAGCTCATGCAACAGTGGAAGAATGTTATTTTTGGAAAGTGCAAGGAGGCGCCGAATTAGACCTGCTCATCATCAAAGATGGAAAACGAATAGGATTTGAGGTGAAATATACCGATCGACCTAAAATCACCCCCTCGATGAAAATTGCCTATGAAGATTTAAAGTTAGATCACCTCTATCTCATTTTTCCTGGGAAAGTTTCATTCCCTTTGGCAGAGCATATCACAGCCCACGGAATCGAGCTTCGCCTCCCCTATTAACATCGGCTCACTCCATATTTTAAATGACTTCATCGCGATTTTTGTTTTTGATACGCTCGACATAAATGTGCAAGAGCGTACTCGCTGTAATGAGCACAATAGCGCCTAGGAACGGAAGGGTTATTTTTTCCCCCATTGTGAGAGCAGAGAGGATAAGGGAGGTGATCGGAACGCAGATCAACCCCAACGATGTGATTGCGGGGGATAAGTTCTTGCTCACTAAAATCATGATCCAATACCCAAAGGCAATGGCAATCGAGCCCGTATAGAACAGCGTTCCTATGAAAATGGGATCCAAATTCTGTGGCATTAAAGGCACCCCATTCAAAATTCCGAATAAAAAGGTCAAGCCCGTGACAAAGAGAAGCTGCCAAGGTAATAGCTGAAGCAGAGGTCGATGCCACGTTAAATGCCGCGCACATAAAATCCCGACTGACCACGAGACTGCAGCCGCAAGTAGAGCCGCATAGCCAATCATTGTTCCCCCCTTCCATGGCTCGATGAGCAACACAACTCCAGCCACTCCTATGCAAAAGGTGACAATGTCAAAAGCAATCACCTTTCGATCGAGAAAAGCCGTCAACGGAACGAGCCAAAGAGAGGTCGTATAGGTTAAAAAAGTTGCCTTCCCCGCCGGAACCAAATAAAGCCCAAAGTTCGACAAGTTCATCATCAAACCCATCTGAAAAATCCCCACCGTTAAAATGATGGCAAGATCTTTTTTTCTGGGAAGGACCAGATTTTTACTTACCCAAGCAACGAGGAACATCGCAACCGTTCCGAACATAAAACGCCATTCGATGTAATTTGTCGGCGACGTGTAAGATAGCCCAATTTTAGCGATGGGCCAACTCAATCCCCACATTAAAATCATCAGAAGAAGGAGCAAAACAGAAGTTGTTTTTTTCATCTATCCTCTGAAAAATCTGTTGAAAGAATTACAGATAGCTTTTTCTTAATACGCGGAAGTTCATGTTTAACAACCTTCCACGTAAGAACTAAGTCTACATCGAAATATTCGTGAATTAAAATATCCCTCATGCCCGCAATCTGTCTCCATGGAACGTCCGGATATTTCGTTTTAAATGAAACAGGTAAGTTTTTAACTGCCTCACCAATGATTTCTAAGCGTCTAATGATCGCATCTTGCAATGGACGATTTTTATGAAATTTGGCTTGAGTCAAGCTCTTTGAATACTCTTCTATGAGCTGAATGGATTCCAAGATATGAGAGAGAAAAACTTTTGGATCTTTCTTCACAAAATTACTACTTGCTCTGCGAGGATTCGTTCGCGGATTCTCCAGTAAATCGAATTATAAGTAACCAGATCCACTTTGCGATCTAAGCTTTCTTCTAGCTCCAATTTTAAATCTACAAGGTCAAAAAGACTCTTGTTCTTTTCTTTGTATTCGATTAGAAAATCCACGTCGCTTCTAGCTTTTGCTGTTCCTCTAGCAAAGGAGCCAAAAATCGAAGCCCGTTTTACAGAGTGCCGTTTCAAAATAGGCAATGCTTTTTTCTTAATTGATGAAATCGAGCACGTGACCTTTTTCTTTTCCATTGACGCTCCATAGAGGCATTCGAATCAACTAAAGTTATATACTTTCATTTTAGAATACTACTCTGTTTTCATCACCTTAATTTTTTAAGAAGAAATACTTGAAGCGCTATCTCAACGGTATGGATACCCGAGCTGTAGATTAACGCGCCCAAAGCGGTCTTGTTCGGCCTGCTTTTCTGGAGAAATGATGGGATTAAACGGAGGCCAATCGGTAAAGACGGCAAAAGTGAGGACCACACCTGCGCATCCGCCGATCATGGGTGCGGGGAGGATGGCATGGGCGACAAAGGCGATAGCGAGCGCGCACTGTGAACGCATTGTCTTTTAGAGGGCTGCAATCGCTCGTGGGTTTCAGGAAGGCTCCATACTCTTTCATCAAAATCATTTCCCAAACTTACAATCCCCATAGCGATGCCAATCACAGGCAACGGCAGCTCGCGTTTAGAACACATCGGTGCCCCAGATGCCCGTTACGTCGGTTTTCCATGCCGTCTTTCCTTGAATGGTCATGGCATCTTAGGTTGTTAGCAATTGATTCACGAGATTTAGGCCGTGAGGAGTGAGATAGACAGCATTCTCTTCCCCTTTCTTGACGAAGTTGGCTTGGCAAAGAAGTCGTGAGATTGTACTCGTGCCTTTGTCGTTTTGTCCAATAGCTCTCCCGATCGCGTAGAGGTCGATCTCGCTATGAGGATCGCCTAAAGCGGAGGCCATTTCATGGAGTTTTATGAGAAAGAGCTCGTCTTTGGTGGTTGATTTCTGTGCCATCTTATGTTTTCCTTAACTTTTTTAAACGTGCGCCGCTAGGGGTATCTTCGATGAGATAACCCGCTTTCTGGATAAGATCGCGGCAAGCATCTGCTTGTTTCCAATTTTTTTCTCTCCTAGCTTGTTCTCGATCGCTGAGAGCGTTAATAAGATCTGTGGGAATCGCCTCTTCTTGAGGCTGTAACGGAAGAACGCCAAGCACGGTGTCGATCCGCGCGAGAAAGTCGAGAATATCTTCCGCTTCTCTAACGCCGACTTTTCCAGCATCGCAGAGAATATTGATCTCGCGGACCATATCAAAGAGAGCTGCCAAGGCGGGAGAGAGGTTAAGATCGTCGCTGAGGTGCGTTTTAAAGGCGGTGAGGGTCTTTTGTAAGATCGGAAAGACGAGGCCATGGCTTTTCTTTTCATGCATCGTATGCACGATCGAATCAACGACTGTCGCATGAGAAGCTTGCCCTTTTAAAGCTTGGATAAGAATTGGCTTCATGAACTCAGGATCTAACATATCGCGGTCTTTGACATCGCGCACATCGCGTAGGATGGTCGTGAGGATCTCCTTTGATCCAGGTAAATCCTTGAGGTGTTTCTCAAGAATCGGAGTCAAAGAAGCACGACTCTCTTCCTGAACCTCATTTAAAATGCGATTGGATATTCCCAGTTTTTCTGAGGGGAAAGGCAAACTGCGCTCTAGGATCGGGTTCAGAATCATGGGGTCTAAAATATCGTGCTCTTTTTCTTGGCGCGCATCGGAGAGGATCCGGTCGTGGATCTGTTTCTTATCGGGATTTTCCGGAAGGGCTTTATCAAGAATGAGATCAAGAGCTTTGATCATCTTTTCTCGGCGGATCTCGCGCAGGCGATGGATAAAGTCATCTAAACGTTGGAGAGAAGACACCGCTGCATCGAGCCCTTCAAGCGTAAAGTTGAGCTGAGTGCGGTAATGGGCTTGAAGAAGCAGGTAGCGCACTTGAGGGCCTGTATACCCCTTCGCGATCAGATCGCGCAGGGTAAAGAAGTTTCCGAGGCTTTTAGACATCTTCTTGTGATTGACCAGCAGGTGTTCGACATGCAGCCAGTGTTTAACGAAATGGCGGCATGAATAGGCTTCTGATTGAGCGATTTCATTTTCGTGGTGGGGAAACATGTTGTCGACGCCGCCAACGTGGATGTCGAGGCTCGCGCCGAGGAGCTTCATCGCCATGGCTGAGCATTCGATGTGCCAACCAGGTCTTCCCGGTCCAAAAGGACTTTCCCAGAAGAGGTTGCCATCTCGCTCGGGATCATAGGCTTTCCAGAGAACGAAGTCGCTAATGTTTTCCTTGTCGTATTCGTCTGCGGCATTGCTCTCGGATGCATTGACACGCAAATCCTTTAAGTGCAGATGGGAGAGCCTTCCGTAAGAAGGAAAGCGATCAATCGCAAAATAGACACTGCCATCTTTTCCGGTATAAGCAACTCCCTTCTCAAGCAACCCTTGGATGATGGTGATCATTTCAGGAAAATAATCGGTCGCTGCAGGATAGTGCTCCACCTTTTCAATATTGAGGGTTTCGAGATCTTCGAAAAAGGCCTGGATATAGGGTTTTGTGAACTCGGCAAGAGAGACCTTTTTTTCTAACGCCCCTTTAATTGTCTTATCGTCGACATCGGTTAAGTTCATCACCTGCTCCACCTTGAAGCCGAAAAATTTTAAGGTGCGACGCAAGAGATCCTCAAAAACATAGCAGCGGAAGTTGCCGATGTGGGCAAAATTGTAAACGGTAGGCCCACACGTGTACATCCGGATCACCTTCCCATCGAGTGGGGCGATCTCTTCCATCTGGCGCGATTCCGTGTTATAGAATTTGAGGGAGTATGTCATAATTCCTTTAATGTGAAGTTTCGTCTAAGAGACGATAATGGGTTTTTCCCGTCCCCGTCAAGGGAATCTGCGCAACATGCTTCACTTCAGAAATTTTTACTAATCTTCCAAAACCGCTCCCCTTCAAAGCTTGATTCGCTTCTTCGAGAGTAAGGGGGAAAACGGTATAGAGAATAATGCTCGTTTTTTCCCCGCTCTCTTCACGCGCACTGACTGCCAAAGGAGGACCCTCAGGATTTTGTTTGATCCAATTTTTCTCAGTAGCCAGGCGGAGCATCTCCTCTTCTAAGCCGCTTAATCCCACCATCTCACCACCAATTTTAATAAAGCGCTTGAGGCGTCCAGAGAGGATTAAGTTTCCGTTGCCATCTAATTTACCCCGATCAGAAGAAGCGTACCATTTCTCATTGCCGATAGTGACAAACGCCTCGCGCGGTTTGCCCAGATACTGTTTAAAAACATTGGGCCCGCGGATGCACACTTCCCCTTCTTCTCCTGCAGGGAGGATATTTCTTTCGCTACCAATGATCACAATCTCAACCCCCGGAATCGGCCTTCCGACGCCGATACGAGGAGCATCGGGTCGAATCAAGGTCACAATGGGACCGCACTCGGTGATCCCATACCCTTCTAAACACTTAGCATGGGGAATGTGCTGTGCAACATACGTAAAAATCTCTTCTGGCGTCTTTTCAGCGCCCGCAACGACATAACGGAGAGACTGGAGCTGTTCGGGCTTGGCCACGTGAAAGAGGGCGCGGAAAAAACTCGGGGCGCAGCAAAAAAGGGTCGGCGTCCATTGGGCGATATTGCGGGCCATTGCTCTGCTATCAGTCGGATCAGGTGCATAGCAGGCCTTAATCCCTGCTAGCAAAGGCAGAAGTCCCGTCACAGAAAATCCAAATGAGTGGAATGGGGGCAGCACACCATAGAAAATTTCGTCCGAAGGGAGATTAACGCAAGCCAACGCTGCACGCTGATTACTCAAAAGGTTGTTGTGAGAAAGGGGCACCCCTTTCGGGAGAGACTCGGTTCCGCTAGTAAACAGGATGACTGCAGGATCCTCAGGAGAAATACGATCGAGCTTCCATTTTTTTAGGAAGTAGGAAGACTTGCGGTAGCTTGAGATAAGCGCAGAGAGTTTTTGTGTTAATCCGATCTTTTTACGCAGATCTTCCATGAGAACAAGCTTCGATTCAACAGCGCCGAGCTCTCCCGTTTCAAGGCGATCGAGGAAACGATCGGAGCTCACGACAGCCTCAATTTCACTTAAGCGCGCCGCATAATCGAGCGCCTTTGACCCTGAGGTCCAGTTGATCATGACAGGGACTTTCCCTGCACACAAAATAGCGAGGATGACAAGATAGGTCCCACAAGATGCGGGCAGCATCACCCCAATCTGTTTTCCGGGGAGCTTCAGCATCTGTTCTCTTAAAAGGGTCACAGCCAGTTTCATTTTGCGGTAAGTTAGCATCCCGCTTAAGGCATCGACACAAGCGGCATGCGATCCCATCCTGTCACAGATCAAGAGAAAGGCCTCTTGGAGGGTATTTCCTGAGGTGAGATCGGGAGCGGGGCGATGTTCTTCTTTAGGCCAAGCAAACGGATGATCCTTCTCCGAGGAAGCCTCATCACTTTCTCTCTCACGACCGCTCGCCGCTTGCATCACATCTTCGACAGTCTGCAATTCTCCGGGCTGAAGATGGTGCGCTTCAAAACGCTCAGAAAGAAAAACGTAAAGCTGCGCTACATCGAGAGAATCGAGTCCTAAATCTTGAGCGAGGTGCATCTCACGCTTGATCTGATCTGCTGCGCGTTTTGTGAGACGAGAAAGCTCCTCTAGCACAACCTTTTCCACTTCTGGAGGCACTGTTTTAAGTTCCAGCAGCTGAGAAGTGGACGAGTGTTCTGAGATGACTGCATTTGGAAATTCTTGTCTCCAGAACTTCAAAGAAACAAGGCTTAACTCTTCTGGCCCCTCTTTCGGATAGCGGTTATACCAACGCTCTAAGTACTTGTTCAAGGAAAGGCGATCTGCCTGATAGGGGAAATCCTTAGGGGCAGGAGCAAGTTCGATCAACACGCGCCGGCGTGGTGTAAAAAAGATTCCATTTTTGAGAAGGATCTTAAACCCTCTCCATAAGGTCTTAGCAAAATCAGGAGAGGCTCCAATAATCGCGCGAGAAAACTGGCTTCCCCACAACCCAGTCGTTCGTACAAGCACCACATTCGTTTCAGGGCACGCCTGAATCAGGTCATGAACAAAGGAAGCTCCGCCAATCATCTCCAGGCCATTCATTTTAAGACGGCCTGCGGGGTAGATCAGAAAGTTCTCTTTGTTCTTAAGCTCTTGTGCCACTGCTTCAAACTGCTTTAAAATCTTTTTCGCGCGCCACGGGGTCACTGCCCCATCCGTAGAGGGCATAGGAAGCGCTCGCACGAACTTCATGAACAGATGGATTCCCAGCTGGAAGTAATAGCGGTCAACGACAAGAGGGCGCGGGGCAAATTTCTTGCCCAATATGGACATAATAATGACAGGATCGATTTCAGCAGGATGATTAGGTAAAAAGAGGACCCCGCCAGAACGCTTAAGATGGTCAGGAGTTAAGGTTTCTAATCCAGACACCTCAACGCGATAGCGCAAGGAAACAAGAAAGCGAACAATCCCGCAGACAAGAGTCCACACAAGCTGAAATAGACGACATTTTCTCATAACCGCGCTTCCAAAAAATAGAGGTGAATTTATTGCATAGTTTAATCGATCTGTAAGAAGAGTTCCACAAAAAACAGATCTGTCCTTAAGCCTTTATATACTCAATCCATTTCATTAATTACATTAATAATTTGACATTAAATTAAACAAATCTCAAAATTAGATTTAAACGGTGTTATTTAATTGAGACCCTTATGAATGAAGATCAAACTCCAAATCCAAAGCCCAGCAAATCATTTGCTACCCATCTCGAGCAAATGGCTCAGCTATTGCGCTCTGAGGTAAAAAACGCCGAAGAAAAACTCAAAGCCAAAGAAACAAAACGCTTAAGCAAAGCCACTTCTAAAGGATCTCTTCCCAATACGATCGAGCAGATCGCCAAGCTGCTCCGCGTTCAGATTACCCCAGCTGCAAAAACTGCGAAATTTAGAAAATGGGCTACAAAGAAAAAACCGAAGGCTTCTTCCCAGGAAAAATGTCCGAAAAAGCGACGCGCTGGTTAAAGAAATCATTAAGGTTTCATCAACCAAATAATAATATACATTTTTTTATTTCACAAAATTCCACCGCCACTATAATCGGTGGAAATCGAACCTGTTTAAGGAGGTTAGTATGGAAATAGGCAGAAACAATCCAAGAATCGAAGGGACATCGCACGCTCATGGCGCACAACCGACAGCGGGCAAAGAAATGAGTCCTGAGCTTAAAACCAATAGAGACAAGGTAAAAAAACTAGCAGAAGATTTACCATTTGGAAAAGGAAAGCCTCCGATGATCACGCAAGGCAGAGATCCGCGAGTTGCTGACTTTGTTAAAAATCGATTATAGTATTCCATTTAAGAGGGGGCAAGCCCCCTCTTAAACTCACTAAACAACGCGTAGTTTCTTCAAGATCTTCACTCCGAGAACCAGCTTCAAGAAATCTCCTAAGACAAAGGGAAGCATTCCGAGAGTGAATGCCGCAGAAATTCCCACAAACTTAGCGAGCCAAGCCATTCCAAAGACAAACAGCGTCAAGTTCCCTGCTGCCATGGCGAGAAATGCTCTTGCCACCGTACGACGCGCACCTGTTTCCATAATCCAACCGGTAAGAAAAGCTGCTGCAGCATAGCCTAGAATGTAGCCCCCCGTTGGACCTGCCATCCACAATAGCCCTGAATTGCCGCCGGAAAAGACGGGAAGTCCCATCGCTCCCTGACAAATAAAGGCTAAAACAGCAAGCGTTCCACGTTTACTTCCCAACAGAGCTGCGAGCATCAAGATCACGAGTCCTTGTGTGGCAATAGGCACGGGAGTGAAAGGTAAAAAGATTGCGATCTTCGCAAAGAGAGAAATAATGATACTAGATCCGAGAACAATTGCCGTCTGACGGAGCCAAGAACGCTCTTCGACAGATGCGATTGCAGAATTAAAAGTTGTAATTGACATGAGGCGCCTCCATAGTCATTGAGAAGATCATAGCATGAACATTTTTTATTTCAAGCCCAATTCTTGGGCTCCGAGTAAAACTTTTTCCCAATCTGTGCAGGGAGAAGCGTACTTCGGCTCAGCGTGCGTCGCCCATCCAGGGATGGAAGAGATGAGAACAGCCCCTTTTTCGCGCAGGCGGCAGAATTTTGCGTGATCTTCGGTGATCTTCTTCCCAAGAGAAAACTCACGATGCACGTCGAAATCGCGTAGGAGCGTTTTAAACTTCATCGCATAGGTATTGGTCGTCGATGGAGTCGTGCGCCAGTGGCAAGAGCCCGTATGAAAGATGCGCGACTCGAGGGTTTCATAACTGGGAAGAAAATACTTATCTTTGTGGTCGTAAAGGGTCACATAGTCGATGTTAGGCAGAGTAAAAGCTTCGCGTAAAACATCGACCCATCCTTTTTTATGGATGTAATCGTCCTCTAGAAAATAGATGATCGTCTCAGGACTGAATTTTTGAGCAGCCACATGATGGATCATCTGCAAAAACGACTCCCCTTCTTTTCCCGCTTTGATTTCAATCACAGGAAAATGCGTTTGCTGTGCGATGAAATGCTCTTCGGAAGTGGGATGAAACGTATCGAGAAAGAAGGTCACATTTACAGAAGGCAGATCAGCCGTATCGATGAGATTTTGAAAGCAGCCTTTTCGGCTAAAAAAAGAAAATCTCTCTTTGTGCGCGCTGGCAGAAGAGTAATTGCAATGACGTACGAACACCTCAATTTGAGGAATCCGATTGCCCTTAAACCATTCAAATAGTCCCATGAGTGTATCTCGTAGAGCAGCTACTCTTGTTGCAGACGTTGAATCACAAGCTGACAGATATTCTTTGCTTCTTTGAAAGTCAAGTGTTCGATAGCTTCTGGTAATTTCAGCCAGATGGCATCGCGGATTTCTTCTTCTTGCAAGTGCAACACTCCGGAGACAACGGCAGGAAAATAATGCACTGTTTTTTGGATCGTATCGAATTTACTGCGAAATTGATACTGCTCGACATAAGGCTCTTCATTAAGAAACTGCACCACATCGAGCCCCGTTTCTTCTTTGAGTTCCCGTTTTGCGGCATGAATCGCCTCTTCATCGGGATCAGCTTTCCCTTTAGGAAAGCTCCAGTGAGACCCCTCTTTATGAAGGATCAAGAGGACTTTCCAGTCCCCATTGTCTTGTTTTAACGGAATGATTCCAAACGATTCAATTTTTATCATGGGGTGTAGGGTCCAAAAAGAAGAGAGGAATTATGTCCGCCAAATCCAAAGGAGTTGCTCAACGCAACATTCACTTTGTGGCGTTGCGCCTGATTCGGCACGACGTTAAGACCTGCGAGTTCTTCTTCGGGATCCTCGAGGTTAATGGTCGGGTGGAGTTCCCCTGTTTCGATCGCTTTGATGGTCGCAATTGCTTCAATACCACCAGCCGCTCCCAAACAGTGACCGATCATCGATTTAGTCGCGTTGATCTTCACTTGAGAGAGATGATCTCCGAAATATTGCTTAAGCGCGCGGATCTCACAGAGGTCACCTACGATAGTCGATGTCGCATGCGCATTGACATAGTTGATCTCTTCTTTCGCAATTCCAGCATCCTTGACAGCAGACTCAATACATGTGCGCACTCCTAACCCATCAGCACGCGGATCGGTCATGTGGTGAGCATCGCAACTTACGCCGCCGCCCAAGTATTCAGCAATGATCGGAGCGCCTCTAGCGAGTGCATGCTCTAAACTCTCGAGCATGAGCACGCCAGCACCCTCTCCCATAACAAATCCATCGCGGTTCTTATCCCAAGGGCGCGAGGCACGCTGAGGCTCATCATTGCGCTCTGAGAGCGCTCTGCAAGCGACAAAGCCTGCGACTCCAATCGGATTGATCGGCGATTCCGCACCGCCGCAGAGCATGAGATCGGCCTCGCCATTTCTAATATGCTGAGCTGCCGCGTAAATGCAATAATTTGATGTCGCGCATGCCGTCGAGATCGAATAGTTGGGACCCATGAACCCGATGTCAATTGCGAGAAGTGCGCCACCCATATTCGTAATGATAAAAGGAACGAAAAATGGAGTGAGGCGTTTAAATCCTTTAGTGACAAGCGTTTCACAACCCTCGTAAAACACATTCATGCCGCCCATCCCCGATCCGATCAACACTCCGCAACGCGATTTGTCGAGCTTATCCAAGGCATCTAAAGGTAGATTCCCATGTTCCAACGCTTTTTTTCCGGCGACAGCCGTATAGCGGATGAAGGGATCGACCCGGCGTGCCTGCTTCTTGTCGAGGTATATTCCTGTATCGAAATCGCGAATCCACCCAGCAAAACGGGTGGGAAAATCTTGCCCTGGAAACTCGTTCATCAGCGAAACGCCGCTTTTTCCTGCGAGCAACTGTTGATAAAATGCATCAACATCATTGCCGAAACAAGAGACGATGCCCATGCCTGTGACTACAATGCGCTTTTTCTTCATAACTCTCCCATGATGAAGAGTATAGCATACCCTAAAACCTTAAATTTTGCAACAATCAAGTCACATCGAGCAAAAGTAATGATAATTTGAATTGCAAAAAGAAGAGCAGAAAGAAAGCCGCAAGTAAAAATTTATCTACAGAGTTTGCGCTAAAGAAATATTTAAGTCGACAATGCTTCCGTCGCGCCAGAGTTGCTCGAGCATGTACTTGTCGCGCAAGCCCGGCATAAAGAGATGCACCATGATGTGCAAATAGTCGATAACAACCCAATCACCTGCGCTTAAGCCCTCAGTATAGACGGTCGTAACGCCTTCTTTCTTTAGAGTATCGATGACAGCATTTGCAATGGCAGTCACGTGCTTATCGACATTACCTTCGGCAATGATGACGAAATCGGTCAGGGTGGAGATTCCACGAACATCCAGGGCTAAAATATTAATTCCCTTTTTGTCGTAAATCGCCTGAGCGATCGTATTAAGTAGCTGGATTGGATCTTTTGTATTCATGACGCTAGGAATATAACCGATCTCTTTCAATCATGTCCAGGACATTTGTCGGAACAAGATGACGACAAGTCTTTTTTTGGCTTAAACGCTCTCGAATATCCGTACTGCTGATCTCTATAAGAGGGATCGGAGTGATCCCCTGACTGAGAATTTCAAGTGCAGAATCAGAAAGAGAGGGCATCGTCAAAGGATGCGTTCCGATCCGGCTGCCGATATAGGGAGGAGCTAGTGCAATGAGCTCTTCAATCTCTTTCCACAAGTGTAAACGCGTTAACGCATCTTCTCCTAAAAGCAAGTGAAGCTGAATAGGACTCATTTCTTCTTTTGAGCGATGGATGAGGGCTTTGATCGTATCGATTGTGTAGCTAGGCCCTTCTTTTTCTAATTCCCATTCGAGGAGCTGAAATTGGGGGAACGGAGCAATGGCAAGGCGCACCATCTCACGTCTATGTTCTTGAGAGGCGTGGGGAGGCATAGTGCCTTTAAACGGAGAAACAGAGGCGGGGCAAAACAAGACCTGATCTAAGCGGTGCTTTTCAAGCATTGAAATGGCGAGATTTAAATGCCCAAAGTGAATGGGATCAAAACTGCCTCCAAAAAATCCAATTTTCTTCATTTTAAGGCCCAGTTTTGCTGTTGTGAGAACTCGCGTAGTTTTCGATCGGGGTTTACAGCCACAGGAGTTCCCGATGCGAGGAGCAAAGGCAGATCTAAATAACTATCTGAGTAGGCTGTGACAGCGCTTTTGGCGATTTTAAGGCGCTGCATCACTTCATGAACACGGGCAGCTTTTTCCTCGCCTTGAAGTATGGATTGGATCTCTGTCAAGTTATTCTGAGCATCGACTGCATATTGGGTAGAGTGCCACTCGTGTACATTGAGCGCTAGAGCGAAGTGACTGACAAGAAACTGCGGCGCGTTCGAGAGAATTAAGGTATACTCTCCTAAATGCTGTGCTAATCGCAAACAAGCCAAAGCAGAGGGATTGACATGACGAGACAAGTAATGTTCTACAAAGGGCGCGACATGAGATTCTAAGAGTTTTATCGACTTACCGCGCAATAGGCGTTCAAAGACTTTTTCATGCAGAGTTTTAAGCGGCATTCCAAAATAAACATGGCGCACGTAACACCAAGCTGCATATCCCATACATCGATGAGATAAGACCCCGCGCGCAATCAAATATTGACAGAAGGCAAAGCTGCTATTGCCAAAGACTAATGTCCGATCTAAGTCAAACACACTCATTCGGACCCAGTTCATCAGCAACAGCTCATCCTTCAATTTCGAAAATTTTATCCTCAATCTCATCGATCGATGCATTGATCTTATCGAGAGTGTGCTTTTCTGCTTCGATCATCTCGCGGTACATCATCGCTTTTTCAAAATCAAATCCGGAGCCCCCAAGAGCTTTACGATAGCTTTCGAGCTGGGTTTTGATTTCTTGACGTCTTTCTTTCCGCTCATCGAGCATCGTTTTTAGCTGCTCTAAGGAATTGAGATCATCTTCAGAAAGGGCCATCAGTGCGCGCTCTTTCTTTTCATTGATGAGGTCTTTCAATTGCTTGAAGAGTCGATCAAAGATCTGCTTTTCTGCTTTACTGATCGAAAGGGCAGCATATTCCTGAACCAGCTCATCGCGCTGGACACTTAAATGATCGGGATCTTGCTCATCGATCGCAGCGATTAGCGACTGAAGATGTGCTTTTACAGCTTGAATCTTCTCTCGCTTCTTCACTTCAACTTCCCGCTCTTTTTGCTCTCTTTCTTGCTCAAGAGTACGGGCGCGGTCTAAGATCGGGCGCTTCGCACGGTGGATCGCATCGCGCAGTGATTTCACTTCTTCACGACCGAGATCCAAGTCCTTCATAAAATCAAAGATTTCTTGAGAAACGCGATTTGCCTCTTCGATCGAGATCTCTGTTTCGCACAGAGCGGTCAACGCTTGAATTTTTTCAATAACTGCATCGAAATTCTGTTTAAATGCCTGTCGTTTTTGAGCAAATTCTTTTTTCCGCTCTTTTTCCTGCGACTTTATTTTATCCCAGCAAGAGCTGAGAAGTTGACGCGTTTCAGTAAAAGATTGCGTATTTAAGGTGAGCGTTTTTGCAAGCGATTGGAGCGCCTTAATCTCCTCACGGAGAGCGTACAAAGGCAGTTTTTGAACCTCTTCCTCTTGAAAATGGCTCTCAACAAAATGAGCGACATCTTCTGTAAATTGCTGCGAAATGGTTTTAATCAACTCTTTGCGCCGCGGAAACACGCGATCACCGCATTTAGAGAGACGATCAAACAGCTTATTCTTCGTACGGATGCGCATTTCCGTCTTCAAGATCTCTTTTCTTAAGCCATTAATACGTGCAGCGAGCGTATTGAGTAAATGCAGCTCTTTCTGCATGAGTTCGTAGGCTGCGCGTTTTGCTTTAAAGGCCTCCAGCGACTCTGGGAACGGAATCCCTGGAACTAATGAGAGATGCAGGTCGTAATTCTCCAGTTCTCGCTCTAGAGCTTGGATCGCAAGTTCGATCTGTTCGATGGCGAATGCAGATTGCTCGTCTAAAATTTCTTTTAATCTACGCGCTTCAGATGAGAGCTCGACATACTCTCCCCAGAGAAGGGATCGATTTTTCGGAGTCAAATTCTCTTTAAAGAGGGGCAAGCATAATCTACGGCCTTCCCAAAAATCGCGAAAACGAGGTGTTCCTGTGTTCGAAAGTGCAGCCCGCATAAAGTCAATGCTTAGGCGGATCTTTTCCTCAACGCCTGAAGACTGTTCAAACTGCGCGAGAAATTGGGCAAACTGGGGAGTGCTCCCCCTCTTTCCTTTTTCTGTATGCGGCTCTTCGTCAGTGTGTTCAGAGTCCTGATGAACGGGGTCTTGAGCAACCGCTTGCGTTTCCTCTATCCCGGGCAACTCCGCCTGTTCGACGTGTTGTTCTTCGGGTCCGCCTGAAATCTCTTGATCTGTAGTCATGCTTTTTTTGGACATATTAAGATGTTGGAATTAAGCAGAGTATCTTAAGAGAGCCATTTAAGTGAAGTATTTTGTTAGAGAAAGAATTGCAAAACTTAGGGTCCCTAGCAAAAGCGCAATTTTGCTATGCAATTCCCTCTAGAAGCTGACTTCGTAGTCTTGGATGATCACCTCTGCGATCGTATCGAGAGGGACATTTTCGATGTTCAACCAGCGAAAGAGGGGCTCTTTGCGGAACCAGGTGAACTGACGCTTGGCGTAACGCCGGGAGGCTTGTTTGAATTCATGGACGAAACGCCCCCACTCTTCAGGAGTTTGGTCAGAATTTAAAAAATCAAGACATTGCCGATAGCCAATCGCCTGGCATGCGGTCTGGTTGTCTCTTAAGCCTTCTTTTTCGAGCTGGCGTACTTCTTCTAAAAAGCCTTTGGCAATCATCTGATCACAGCGCTCTTCGATGCGCGGGTACAACACTTCTTTTGGCATGTAAATAAACCAACAGCGGAAATCGTACAGATCGGTATTTTCTGAGGAAGTGATCGGTAGAGAGGAGACTTTTTGCTGAGTAAGGGAGATGATTTCAAGGGCTCGAATGATCTTGTGGCGGTCTCTTTGAGTGATGGTGGCCGCATACTCGGGATCGATGTTTTTTAGCCGGTCGTAGAGAGGCTCAGCGCCGCGAAGCTCCATTTCTTCTTCAAGCTTTTGACGCAACTCGGGAACGGAAGGAGGTCCGCTTGGAGGGCCATAAAGGAGGGAATGGATATAAAATCCGGTGCCACCAACGACGATGGGAATTTTTCCTTTCGCAAAAATTTCCTGAATAGCTTGCGTCGCTTCAGCATAAAATTCGACGACATTGAATGATTCATCGAGATCTCGACTATCGATCAAATGATGCGGGATCTGCCGTCTTTCGTCTAGAGTGACCTTAGCCGTTCCAATGTCCATGCCGCGGTAGACTTGCATTGAATCGGCAGAGACGACCTCTCCCCCGATGGCTTGCGCAATACAGAGGGAGAGATGTGATTTTCCAACAGCTGTCGGCCCCGAAAGAACAATGATTTTCTTCTTCTTCGAAGCAACGGGAGTTTTTTCTTTTTCAGGCAAAGGAAATCGCGAAACGATAATGCGCTGGTGCTGATCAAAGATCAATTCAGACGATCCCAAATTACCCTCATGAAACTATTCCTCGACTTTCAACGCTTCTTTTTCGTTCGGATAAATTCTCAAGACCCGCTCAAAACCTGCAATCTTGATAATATCCATCACATCGTCGTTGAGATTGTAAAATAAAACAAAGCCTTGATTCGCTTTCATTTTTTTGCTTGCAGAAAGAAACACGCGCATTCCTGCGCTGCTTAAATATTCCACCTTAACAAAATCTAGAAGAAGTTTTCGATGTCCGGTTTCAAAGAGATGAGAAAGCTCTCTTTCTAATGTTGCTGACGTCAATGCATCAATCCTACCGTCCAAACGCAAGATGCATTTTCCCCCGTCTTCTTCTACGACAATGTTCAATCCAATAGCCATATTCCCTCCAGAGCCTTATGAGAGAATCCTAGCAGATGATTATTATTGCAAAAACAAAAATCTCAAAAATTGTTTTAATGCACTAGTTCAAGGCGCACACGGCGGCCAAAACGGGCTCCGACAGTCATCGCGATCGTGCGCAAAGACTTAATTGTTCTTCCCTGTCGTCCCACAACTTTAGAAACATCTTCCGCCGACACACGAATTTCAACAATCGTTCCTTGCTGTCCATCGATCACTTGGACATCTACAGATTCAGGTTGATCGACTAAGTTCTTAATCAAATAAGCGATAAAATCTTTCATAGGTGATAAACTTGGGTTATAAAAAGTTTTTCAATTCCATGCGAGGCAGTATAGCTTTGATCGGCATTTGAGTCCATATCGAACCCAAATTTTGAAATGCGTTCGTTATGAATATAGGATGGCACAACATGTGCCATCCTCGATAACGCATTCGATTTATTTACATGGCCGCTCTATTAGGGATCAGATCCACTTCCCACTGTTGATGGTTTACCCAAGCATCTTCATCCATCGGCTGTAGATTAGTCTTATCTTCAAGGATCGAGCCAAATCCAACCTGCTCGGTACGCGGATTGAAAAAAGCGCAGAAATAAATATTCTTCGCCCCTTGATTCCAGTTCGTAAACGCAAAACGGATTGCGGACTGCTCAAGGACAGCTTTATCATTCGAAGGCAAACTTTGAACTAATAATCCATCGACCATTAGAGCGATCTGAGAGGATTGCTGCTGATCTGAGTTCAAGAGACTATTGATCCCCCTTACGAGCTGATTGGCATAATCTTTAACAGTGAGTTTACTCTGGTTCAATTTATTGACGAGCTTTTGAAATGCACGCATATCTGGCAACACATGCGAGAGGATTTGAGACATCTCTGCAGCGACGGCTTTTTGAGTTACAGAGTTAATCAGTTTTCTAGACACCTGCATTCCGGGAACAATGAGCATATTCTGAAGCCATTGTGTAATCGGCAGTCCTTTTTTAAGAAACACCGCAATATCGGGATTTGTCGGCGTAAAATTAAAAGCGTGTTGAGGGCTTGCCATTGAAATTAATTCCATTGGAACAATTTTTGCTAAGTTTAAGCACCAAGTGATCAAATCTTTGGCATTATTAGGAGTAAAGGTCTGGATAGGATTATCATTTCCAGGACCGGATTCGACATTATCAAGTTCAAAAGGATCATTTCCTACACATGACTGCATCGGTGTACTTGAAAGAACGAGATAATTTTGTACAGGATGCGGTTCTTTTTTATTTGCGGGGTCGTAGGCCCAGAAGACTTGGGTTAAAAAGTCTTCTGTATTGACATACTGTGTTAGAGCATTTCCAATCGTCTCAATATTAGAGAGCTGTGCCAATTGATGCTCCACAGAAGAAATCACATCGAGAACAAGATTTCTAAAGTCTTGAGGAGTCGCAATTCTCACACCCAACTGATCTGGTGCGCCTTCAATTCTCTGGTATAATTGAAATCCTCCACTGGATGAGCTGCCATCTGCAGAAACTTGTGGCAAAGGAATATTCAATTGGTAAAACAGCCGGTAAGAGGCATTCATTGCTTGGAAAAAAGCGAGCTGAAATTGTGAGGCATGCGCGAGGTTCTGCACTCTTTTCCAAGTGTTTTGCAAAGCGCTGGCAACACTCACATTGATCTGGCTGCGCACCGAATCGTTCGGACGATCTTCTGCCATAGCAGAAAAGGCAGATTCCACTCCGCGCAACACAGGCTGCTGCGTCAAACTGCTGAATGCATATTCTCCAAGAGAAGTAAGCCCTTCGACTGGAACCGTGGGATTACGCGTTGCAATCACTTGAGCCATGGTTGCGATCACTTGAGCTGGTGTCACCTGCAACTGGTTGTTTTTGAACTGGCTTGAGAGCGCTTTCAAAACATCTTGCATCAACGTAGGGATCGTATTTCCTCCCATGAGAGTGCGCGCCGCAGCAATGCCTGGGACATCAAACAGCTTGTGCGTTGTTTGAGGAAATGTTCCAGTAGCCGTTAATATAAACGGTTGATTGAGCTCCTCATCTGCCAAGACGGGAAGAAAGAAAAAGTAATCGGGTTTGCCATCAACGATGCGTTTGAGGTACCCATTCATAACAATGGATTGATAATCTTCTGCTGCATGATGGAAAAATTGCTGATGATCGCGGATCACATCGTTCACTGCAAAGCAGTCCCCAACAGGTCCTTGATTATAAGGAGCGAACAGCGCAGCGAGCACGGCGATTTTGGCATGCCTGTCTGTAAGGGGCTGTTGCGTATCCATGCTAAAGAGTGCACGTAGAACTAGAGCTCCTGTACTATGAAGATTCGCAGGAAGTCTGACTCCAGAGAAAAAAAGCTGCCACGTTGCGTCGAGTTGATCGATCACTTTTCCCATGTTCACTTCCCAGTCTCTGGGATTTGCTGGAACAAACGCTGCTTTAACAGAAGAACACATTGCGAGATTCAGAGCTCCATTCGATCCGATAAGAAGCTCTGCGGCGATCAATGCTTTGCGCATTGCGATCGCAAGATCGGCGTTTTGTATGTTCATGCTCGTTTGAAGACTTGCATAACTATTTAACTGACTTAATGCTTGAGTGATGAGACTCTGTTGCGGAGTATCTTGAACGCGCGTCGCAGCGCTTGGCTGTGTTTGAGCCACGCCTGACACAGCAAAGCTCATTGCTGCCAGAATGACGATTTTCACGAGGCGAGAAGTGTGCATTTTCATAGTCCTCCAGGGGTAATGCTTTCTGAAAGCATAGGAAATTATGGAGAATGTGTATTAAAAAAACTAGCAGACATTCCAGACAGTGAAGGATATCCTCGTTCACGCAAATAATTAAGTTTAATTTAATTCTATTTCTTATATAATAACTATTGAAAGAGAATCGATTTGTTAAATCTGCTTAAATTCTTAAACAGCTAATTACCAATTATCAACTGGAGGCCTCATGGATATTGCGAAGGGAGACTTCCAAGCGCCGCTCTCGCCGACAACCGGGCAATTCTATGCAAATCATCCTCCCACCTCTTCCCATCCCTGCGGGGAAATGCTGTCCCAGCAGATTACTGATTTTTACGCCTGGTATATGGCTTGGGATAGCTCTTTGCATACACATGCGCATCATTTTCAGCTTCTTTCGCAAATTAAACGAATCGCACAAGTCTCAGTTGAAGGGGGGGGTTTTCTTTCTGAACAGGAAGAAAAAAAAGCACTAGAGAGGCTTAATAACTTAAGATCAGGACTTTACGACGGTAACATCTCTCAGCAAGAGATTAAAGAACATTTGGCGCACATTGTCGACGATCTCACTACCTCCAATCACAAAGCACGGCTCGTCTCCCACACAACCGAGTTAGAGTATCGCCTCTGTATCCATCCTCCTAAAGACCAAAACCCCGCATTAACAGCGGTTTTTAAGGAGCTTCTCAATCAAGTCATCGCTCAAATTCAGCCAAATCTCCATGATCAAGAGGCTCAAAGCATGGATCAGGGAATCGCCCAGATGTTGAGGAATCTCTCGACACACGTTCACATCGATCAGGCTCTTAGGGCGCTTCTCGTGTCTCATCGATGAAGGCGAGGTTTTGGATACGGAAATCGAGGATTTTTTCCTTAGCGCGGACTGCCCCTATGGAATGGGAAGGGATGCGGATCGAGAGGCGTTCTTGCTCAAGGAGTTTCGGTCTTAAAGTGAGGTAATTTCCGAGGTCCTGGGCATAGTTTTGCGTGGACAGACGCAGAATCTTTGGAAAAGAGAATTCGATCTGCCTCCCCTCTTGTTTTTCGAGGATCTTGTCTTCGACGATGACGACAATCTCTCGGCTGCCGTAACTCTCCGCAAATGCCTGGGAAACATCGATCCGTTTGATCTGGAAAAGCTCTTGGATTTTAGAATCGCTCAAGAGCGACAAAAGATTCAGGGCTAATGCAACATATTTTCCCTGAAGAGGTTCTCCCCATTTAGCGACAGGGCGATCCGGGTCTTCTGAAGGGTTGCCAAATGATCCCATCCCAAAATAGAGCTCAGGTAAGTTTTTAGGAGTGAAGAAGGGACGGAAAGGAAAAGGATGCCCGTCCTTGTCGATCGCTGTATTTTCATAATCATATAGCCAAGCAACAGGCTGCCGAATGGTGTAATCGACATAAAGAGTGCCTGGTTGGATGAGTTTGAGCTGTGCTTTTTCAATGAGCGGAGAGGCGCGCAGCTTTTCTTCTGCGGCTTTGAGATCAAAGGTTAAGGAATTGGAAGGAACATCGGAACAGAGCCCTAAAAGTTCTGCGAGATACTCTGTTTTTAACGCTTGCTTCTGAGGCCCTGTTTGAACAAGCGTCCGAAGGGTATATTGGGGGTCGTGCGCTTGTTTGTATTGGCGAGCAAAATAGGCTCTAAAGCCGAGATGCCCGCACACAGAGGTCACTAAACTGGATCCTACAATCCAAGCGAGGGCATGCGTGAGAGCAAGGCGCGGCGAAGGTCGCTTCATCGTAATTTTTCCAAAAGTTCTGCTCCTAACTTCGTAATGTCTCCAGCTCCCAGAGTGACAACAACATCATGAGGTTGCAAAAGGGGAAGGAGGTTCTCTGCGAGCGCAGCTCTTGGGAGGTAGCGCAAGTTAACAGAGGAGCTATCGCCAATTTTTGTAATCAATGCTTCTGTGGTGACGCCTGGAATGGGTTGTTCTCCTGCTGCAAAAATATCGGTGACAATGAGCAGGTTAGAAGGCTCTAGCGCAGGCCCAAATTCAGCAAAACATGCATGCGTGCGCGTATAGCGGTGAGGCTGGAAAACAACGACGAGACGCCGATGAGAAATCGCGTATTTGACTGCATGAAGAGTCGCAAAAATCTCTGCAGGATGGTGGGCATAATCGTCATAGATCGCAATCTCATGCGCCTCTCCTTTTTTTTCCATTCTACGGTTAACCCCTTGAAAGGAAGCCAATGCTGCACGTAGTTTTTCTTCCGAAACATTTAATAAAATCCCCATCCCAAAAACTGCTGCTGCGTTGAGGACATTATGTCCTCCAATTAAAGGCACTTCAATGCCGGGATACTCTTTTCCTTTGAATGTGAGATCAAAGACATTTTTCCAGCCTACTTGCTGATAGTTTGCCACGCAAATGTCATTGTCTTCTTCAAATCCATAACTCACGCCTTTTAAATTCAAGGAACGCAATTTTTCATCATCTCCGCACCAGATCAAATGTTCATTCGAAGCGACTCTGTTTGCAAAATGGTGATAGCCTGCGATGAGAGCCTCTTCAGTTTTCCAATAATCGAGATGATCGTTATCGATATTCGTGATGATCGCACCAAAGGGGCGGTATTTAAGAAACGATCCATCGCTTTCATCCGCTTCTGCCACAAAATAGGGACCTGTCCCATTTCCGCCATTGGCTCCTAAGCTGCGAACGATCCCGCCGATCGCAAAGGCAGGGTTTAAATCCGATTGAGTTAAGACGTGAGCTAGCAGTGAGGAGGTGGTTGTTTTCCCATGCGTTCCCGTAACGAGCAAAGGGGCATAGCCTTCCATCAATTCAAAAAGCAAATCAGAGCGGTGAATCAAATCCCATCCCTTTTCTTTTGCAATTTTCATTTCGGGATTTTGATCGGTCACTGCGGTGCTATAAACAACCGTTGGAGAATTTTTAACAGCGTCTTCTGAGTGACCAAAGGAGATAACGGCACCTTCAGCTTTCAATTGATCAGTGACATACGAAGGAGACAAATCGCTACCGCTCACTACGTTGCCGCGTTGGAGCAAAATGCGCGCGAGAGCACTCATCCCAATTCCCCCGATGCCGATGAAATGGTATTTTTTTTCGTTTCGAATTACAGACTCTGTAGAATGCGACAAATCAGTAGACATAACTGGTCCTTATGTTGACGAGAGTGATATTCGGATAATGCAATTTTCATTTCACGATATTTATATCCGATGAGCTCTTTTAATGCTGTGCTCAATACAGCCGCCGTCAGTGTGCGCTCTTGGAAATAGATTGCCCCTTTGACCTCATCAGTTAAAAATGCCGCATTTTTTGTTTGGTGATCATCGGCGGCATGCGGGTAGGGAACTAAGATCGACGGAAGGGTAAAAGCGATCAACTCTGACACGGTGGCAGCACCGGCGCGCGCGATAGCAATCGAGGCAACTTTGTAAGCGAGCTCCATGCGCGGCTCAAAGTCTTTTACACAAGCAGTGATGTTTTTTTCCGCATAGAAGATGCGCACCTCTTCTGCAGCAGCGACATTACCAGCAATGTGGATCACTTGCAATGACACCCCATCTTCAATACACTGCGCTGCAGCTTGGATAAAACAGCGGTTAAGAAAGGAAGCGCCTTGAGAGCCGCCAAAGACAACAACCGTAAACAAATCTTCCTTGAGTCCAAAGTAAGAAAAGGCCTCACTTCGAGAGCATTCCGCACTTGCACACCGCACAGGCATTTGAACATCGACTAAATTTCCACGCAAAGCTTTTGCTGCGGCAGGAAACGAAATGGCCGTCGCAACAGCTTTCTTTGAAAACAAACGGTTCACTTTTCCAGGGAAAGCATTCGATTCAAAAAGGACGTAAGGCACTTTTTTTAAATACGCCGCACACAAAACAGAAAATGAGTGAAAGCTCCCAAAACCTACTACAAGATCAGGTGATTCTTGGGTGAGCAAAATCCACCCCTGCCGCACTCCCTTGATTAAAGAGATGAGCGCTTGAAAAACAGCTTTAAAATTACGCCGAAAAACAGTGGCACTTTGCACATCGCAGAAACGGTATTTATCCTTAGAGAAATAGCGGTTCGTGCTCAAATGGGCTCCTGCAAAGAGAATCTCGCAAGAAGATTGCTTTAAATCCTCTGCTAATGCCTGCGCGGGAAAGAGATGTCCTCCTGTTCCACCGGCAGCAATGATGACTTTCTTACACGTAGTCATCCCTTTCTCCAAATAGATTTTCGCGAAGAGAGAGTGCCAATATTCAAAATGACGCAAAGCGCCATCATATTAGCAAGTAAGGAGGAACCCCCTTGGCTAAAAAAGGGCAAATTAGTCCCCTTGCTCGGCAACAGACCCGAGACAACACCTAAATTCAAAAACGCTTGAAAACAGATAAGAAAGGTGAAAATCGCAGCGATATAAAATCCTTGTACCGTTTGGGCGCTGTTTGCAATTCGAAAACCGCAAAATCCGATGAACATATATAGAAAAATGAGCAACGTGATCCCCACAAAACCAAATTCTTCGGCATAGATCGCAGCGATGTAATCGCTGCGCGCTTCGGGCAAGTACTCCAACTTTTGCAGACTCTCTCCTAAACCTTTCCCGAAAAGCTGTCCAGAACCTGCGGCAATTTTCGCCTGATAGGGTTGATGTCCTTTGCCTTTCAGATCGTATTCGGGATGTAAATAGACTTGAATCCGATCCGAGACGTGCGCCATTTGAGAGGCGACCACAGCTCCCGACACACAAAGGATCAAGAGCGGAAGGGCCCAATAAACCCACTTAAGGCGCGTCATCACAAAAGTGACCACCAAGGAGACTAAAATGATGGCGACGCTTCCATTATCCGGCTCAATTAAAATCAGAGCGGTGGGGACCGCAATCTTAGCGAGCAATTTCAAAAACGTTTTCAAGACAAGAGGTTTAACAAGAGAGCCTGTCGCATGGATGTAGTATAAAGGAATAAGATACTTCACAAATTCCGAGGGCTGAAAGGAATTTCCAAAGACGTTGATCCAACGGCACGCGCCATTGATCTGCTGACCGATGCCGGGAATGAATACCAACACCAGAAGGACGGTCGCTGAAGCGAGAAGAGGGCCGCTGAGCTTAACGAGATTTTGATACCCCAAAAACCAAACGCAGAGTGCGCCCAACCCGCCAACGAGTGCATACAATAGCTGTTTAATCAGAGCATGGTGTGTACTCCTGTCTAAAAACCGATCGAGCACTTCAGCAGAGGTTGTGTTGAAAATCATCACCAAGCCCATGGCAAAGATCCACACAACCGAAAGAAGAAGCAATGTACACGCGCGATTCACTAGACCTCTTGCTCCTAATTTAGCGGATCCGGAGTTGATCCCCTGGCTTTAGACGGCGCGCTTTCTCCTCATTGAGGTCGTTCAATTTTAACAGCTCATCCACTTTCAAATGGTTCTTCACCGCAATTGTCCACGGATTATCTCCATTCTTGACGATATAATACTTAGGAGATTCCTCTTGCTGAACGGGTTTTTGAGCGGCAACAGAAGATCCGGACACTTGAGAAGAAGAGGCGGGAATTTTCAGCAGTTGACCGATGCGCAAGTTTGTCGAAGAGAGCTGATTGAGCGTCATGATTTGATCGACGGAGCAATGGTAATTACGAGCGATCTTCTCTAGCATATCCCCTTTCTTCACCCGGTGCTCTCTCCCTTCACTCGAGGGTTTTTCCACCACAACAGGAGCAGGCCGTGCCGCAGCAAGAGACTTTTCTTCAGGAACAGCGAGGAGTTTGAATTCGTCTGCAAAAGGTTGAACCACAGCGGGCTCAACTTGAGGAACGCTGACTACCACGGGTTCTGCTTTAGCAGGGGCAGGATGTGCGTACTGATTCAACGCCTGATCAACCTCATCCCCAACCGGATTCACACGTTGAGGTTTCGCTTGGACTGCAGCGACTTGCATTTGTGCAAGCTTTGGCACCGTGACAAACTCATCTTGGGCAGAACTCGATTTCAATGCGCTCGCAAACAGAACGATTAAGAGTCCTGCATTGATTAACACTGCAACAATAATTGTATCTCTTCGGCTCATAATTAATCCTCACTCTTGAGCGTCAACACAGCTCGTTTAAACTCTTCTCCTCGGTGCGTATAATCGGCAAACATATCAAAACTCGAGCATCCAGGGGAAAGCAGAACGCAATCCCCTGCCGCTGCATGCGCTTTCGCTAATTGAACAGCTTCCCGCATAGAGCCTGCATGATCCAAAGCAAAGGTCGAAGAGAGCTCTCGATCGATCTTTTGAGCTGCCTGACCGATCGCGACAAGCCGCTTAACCTTCCCCTGGAAGTGCTCCTTCCAAGGATGATAAGAGGCGCCCTTATCCACCCCGCCGACAATCAATACCACAGGCCCTTTCATCGCTTCAACTGCATGGATTACCGCATCGATATTTGTCCCTTTGCTGTCATCAAAAAATTGCACGCCTTCAATGTCGCCGACATATTCGATCCGATGAGCTGGCTTGTGAAAGGTCTTAAGCGCCGCAATAAATTGGTCCACTGTGATTCCAAACGGCTTACACAAGCCCCAAGCCGCAAGCGCATTTACACTTTCGTGCAGTCCTAAATTTCTATAGTGATCCGGCAAAAAGTATTCAACGTTTCCACAGTATTTAGCAACGACTTTATCGGTCCACAAAACAGATTTCGGATCATCGCCCATCGTCTCTACCCTATCGAAAAGCCACTCCCGACACATCTCAACTGCTTGCGTTTGAACGAAAAATAACCCTCTTTCTTTTACACAGTGCTGTAACCGGCATTTTGCCTGCGCGTACAGAGACATCGTTCCATAACGATCGAGGTGGTCTGGCGTCACATTCAACAACACTGCCGCATCGAACACAGGTGCTGTTAACGTTTCTAATTGATAGGAGCTCAGCTCAACCACCAATACTTCGCTCGGATCTGGATTCAGGGCATATGCGGTCAATGGATCGCCCACATTTCCCAATGCGCGCGCTTTAATCCCCGCGCTATTCAAAATATGCGCGACAAGCAGCGTTACAGTCGTCTTCCCATTCGTCCCCGTAACAGCAACAGCCGGTTGATGGATCTCTCTCAACGCCAGCTCTGCCTCGCCAACAATCTCAATTCCAAGCTTTTTCGCCTGAAGAACGAGTGGATGCTCTGGAGAAATCCCCGGAGAGAGAACAAAAAGCGCAAATCCTTTTAAATCGATCTTGGCCTGATCGAAGAAAACAGTCAATCCTTGTCTACTTACCTTTTGAAACTTCGGATCGTTCGAAGCCGGAAGTTTGCGATCCGCTCCGGAGACGCGGTAGCCTTGTCTCTGCAAAAATTCCACGGCTGCAAGACCACTGACTCCTAATCCGAGCACGCATGCTTTTTTCATATCGCCCATTATTGAAATTTGAGAGAAGAAATGCCAATGATCGCAAGGATTAAACTGATGATCCAAAAGCGCAATACAATTTTCGTCTCAGGCCATCCTTTAAATTCAAAATGGTGATGGAGCGGCGTACAGAGAAAAATCCGTTTGCGATTGCGCAATTTATAACTTCCCACCTGTAAAATCACCGACAGCGTCTCCGCGACAAAGACTCCTCCCGCAAGAGCTAACAACACTTCTCTGCGCAATAGAAGCGCGCAAATCCCAATGATCCCCCCCAATGCGAGAGACCCTGTATCTCCCATAAACACTTGAGCTGGATGTCCATTGTACCAAAGAAATCCCAAGCAAGCACCGATCATCGCAAACAGAAAAATTGCAATCTCTCCGCTCTCCTCGATGTACATGATATTCAAGTAGCGCGCCATCTCAATGTTATTCGAAAAAAAAGCAAACACGCCTAAAACAGCTGCCACCATGACCAAGCACCCCGCAGCAAGCCCATCAAGCCCATCGGTCAAGTTCACCGCATTTGACGTCCCCGTCAGAATAAAAATCGTAAAACACGCCGCAACCAAAATACCCAAACCTGTCGCAACAACCACTGGATCCTTATAGAAAGGCACATAATACCGACCCATGTACTGCTGCGTATCGAGTGGAATCCCCACAAGATCCACTTTCCCATCAGACTTCTTTAAAGCAATCACCTGTTCTTTTGCAGCAGGAGGCGGAAACCACTTCCCATGATGCAACGACTCGGTGACAGCAGGACAGTACAAATAAAGAGCAATCAGCCCCCCTAACGTCATCTGAAGCAATAGTTTTTTCTTCCCGCTGAGTCCCTTTGAATTCTTATGCTTCATCTTCAAGTAATCATCCATCCCGCCAAGCAATCCAAGCCACACCGTCGTCACCGCTAATATGAGAGTAAAGCTCGAGCGTAAATCCATCCAGATCACAAGAGAGACGAGCATCGAAAACAGAATCAAGATTCCGCCCATTGTCGGCGTCTCTTTTTTCTTCTCGTGCAGTTTGATCAAAGCCGGACAATCCTCCACGCGAATCGACTGCCCCGTTTTTAACTCAAAGAGCTTACGGATCACGCGAGGTCCAAGCACAATCGTCAAAAGTAGAGAGGTCAACGCAGCCAACATCATGCGCGTTGAAGAATAGGTAAAGACTGTGGGAATTTTCAGACCCACCGCTGCTAAAAATTGCTCCAAAAATAGAATCACGATGGATACAATGGGTGGTTAGGGATTAACGGAAGGAATTTGAGGGCTACAAGTTCATCTTACATCGAATCCAAAAATTGCAAAACAAAAAAATGGATCATTCCAAAACCTTCCAGAGCTGCAAGGAATTAGATCCTTTAATGAGCACCACATCGCCTGCTTGAGCCAAGGCCTGCACCCTTGATTTCAGCTCATCGATGCTCAAGAAATACTCACCGGGTTTGTTTGCCTCTTGAAACCTCTTAGCAATGAGCTCTGCAAAGCCGCCCAAACACAAGACATGATCCACGTGCTGCAGCGCGCACTCGGCCATCTCTTGATGTCCCGTTTCTGCAAACGTCCCCATTTCGCGCATTTCACCGAGCACCGCAATCGTTTTACCTTGCCCTTCTGGCTTAGGGAGATTCTGGAGTGCGGCTTTCATCGAGGTAGGGTTGGCATTGTAGGCATCGTTGATGTAGGTGATCCCTTCACGTTCGATGATTTGGAAGCGCTGCGGATAGATTTGCATCTTCGGTGCACACCCTAAAATCATCTCCCAACTCATCCCTAATTCTCGAGCGACCATCGCGGCGCATAAAAAATTTTCACAAAGATGCGTCGCTGTAAAGGGAAGAGTAAACCAAGAAGTCGGAACACCCCCTTCCACGATCTGAAAGCCCTTCTCTCCTCTTCTTAAAACGAAATCCTTTTCGCCTGCATCTTCTTCTAGCCCATACACAGCTTTCCGGCAAGAGCCCGATTCTAGAATTTCTTGAAAAGCCGCCACTTGGACATTCATTAGGCCCACTTTGGTGTTCGGATGGCCAAAAATCTCTCCCTTCCCGCGAGCAATTGCTGGCAAACCTTCCGGAAAATAAGCTGCATGGGCGAGCGCAATTTTTGTAATGACTGCGATATCGGGAGGGATCACCGAGATCAATTGGGAAATATTTCCCGGCTCGCTCATACCCATTTCTACAACGCATATTTCTTCATCATGCAGATCATTAAGAATAAATAGAGGAAGACTGATCTGAGAGTTCATGTTGCCAGGCGTCTTTGCTGTTGTAAACGCAGAGGAGAGCAACTGCGCGATAAACTCCTTTGTCGTCGTTTTACCAACAGATCCTGTGACTGCGATCACTTTTTTGGGGTTTTTAGCATAGGCGCAAGCGGCCATTTTTTGGACGGCTAAGAGAACATCCTCGACAGGAAGTAAGACCATCCCAAAGTCCTCTCCCTGGTAATCCTTGGAAACAACCGCAGCACAGGCTCCTTGTTGAGCCACTTCGCGTAAATAGGCGTGTCCGTCGCTCCGTTCTCCTTTAAGGGCAATAAAGAGATCATTAGGACCCACCTTCCGGCTATCTTGTTCGATTCGATGAATGAGGCGAGAATCGAAGATGGGGATATTTAGCCACTTAGCTAGAACGCTTAAGGAATATTGATTCATAAGACTCTTACCTCGCAAAACATGAAACAGGTTAAATTATTAATTATAAATTCACGCAAACTAAAAAACAGTGCATTATAGCTGCAACTATACCGAACGTGTTTCGGTATAGTAAGGAGATCGATAATATGGCATCAGGAACTAGACTCGTCGTTAGCCCAAACTATATGGAATTATTACGTCAGGATCAAGCGAGAAAACAAGACTTGGTTAAAGTGGAGCCTGCCCACTTTCCGCACTGCCGCTATAGCACCGTCAGAGCCTACAATGACAACGTCGTTAAAGTGTTTGGCTCAATCTATTCTCCTGCAAGCTGGATTTCCAATAAAATCATTGCCACATCTGCTCCCACGCGAGAAAGCCATTCGCTCTCCTTGGAATCTGCTGCTGCACTGGAAAAAGATAGCCATGAAAGCTCCCCCGTATGTGTTGATGGTGTGATCCACACTCCAACATTTATGAGAATGCTGGCAGAGCATCAGGTTCCATTTGTCATCAATTTAACTGCCGATGTTGAAGCGGGCGTCAAAAAAGCAGATACTTATGCACCTCTGGGTCAAACCACAGCAACTTTTGCCGACTACTCAATCACCTGCTTCGACTCGAGCGAAGAAGCCCAGCTAGGGAATTTAATCTTAGTCTTTCGCAAGTATGTATTAAACATCGATGACACAAAGCATGAATTCACGCATTTGCATGTGACCGGCTGGAAAGATGGCACTGCAGCAACACATGAGGAAATGTTCACCCTGCTTATGCATGTGACAGACTATATGCAAACACGAGGATGGCTCATGATCGAAGACGGGGGGAAACCTGAAATCATAGCACCCGCGGTCCTCCATTGCAGCGCTGGAGTGGGACGCACGGGCCAATTCTACAACAGCATGCTCACCCTGTTCGAGCTCATGGCAGATTCAAGCGAATTGCCCGATGTCCATGAAATTGCAAAACAAACATTAGTACAGCGCAATCAGCTTGGCATCAGCAAACCTGGCCAATACGAGGCATTGGCTCCGTTCGCAGAATACGCTCAGGCAAGATTGGCACCATGACGCTTTTTCATTCTCATTAAAAATCTTTGAATTGACTGAAATGCCCTCATTACCGCATCATTCGTCTCCATTAGTCTTATTTAAGGTGGCATAGCCAAGTGGTAAGGCAGAAGCCTGCAAAGCTTCCATCCTCAGTTCAAATCTGAGTGCCACCTTATTCTTCTTCTTAAAGGTTCTCAAGTGCTCTATCTCGTTGCCACCCCGATTGGAAATCTAGCTGACATCACCTATCGCGCTGTCGAAGTATTAAAAAATTCTGATTACATCCTTTGTGAAGACACTCGCCATAGCGGCCATCTTTTAAAACACTATGCCATCGACCGCCCACTGAAGAGCTACCATAAGTTCAACGAATCCTCTTCTCAAGAAGAGCTCATCGAAGATTTAAAAGCGGGCAAACAGATCGCGCTCATCAGCGATGCAGGCACCCCTACTCTATGTGATCCAGGCTATTTATTAGTCGCCAGATGTGTAAAAGAAGGAATTAAAATCAGCGCCGTTCCAGGCGCCTGTGCAGCCATTGTCGCGCTCACCCTTTCTGGCTTTGATCCACTCCCCTTCCAATTCGTCGGGTTTCTGCCTAAAAAAGCCTCTGAGCTCAAACAAATGCTGAATCAAATTTTAATTTACGACGGCACCAGCATCGCCTATGAGAGCCCCCACCGACTCGAAGAAACTTTAGAGGTCATTAAAGAGATCGATCCCGCACGCGAGCTCTGCGTTGCGCGCGAGCTCACTAAACTCTACGAAGAATGCCAGCGCGGATCTGCCCAAGAACTGCAAACTTATTTTAAAACACATCCCCTTAAGGGAGAGTGCGTTCTTCTATTCCAACGCGGCACGGAAACGATCGACTGGGAACATTTAACTCTGCAAGAACATGTGGAATTGATCTATGCGCAGGGCAATTTATCCCTCAATGACGCGATCAAATGGGTCGCCCAGCTCCGCCATCTCCCGAAGCGCACCGTCTATCAAGCCATCCACAAATCAGCCGATTAGCAATCTCCAGATTTAACTGCTAAAACTTAAAGAAATTCCCTTGCGTTTTTCTCACCCCCTACGTATCCTCCTTGAATATCACGTCCAAAGAAGGAGAACACCACTATGTCTAAACCCAAAGAATTGATCTTTGAAGAAGAAGCCAGAAATAAGCTGCGCCAAGGAATCGACAAGCTTGCTGACGTCGTCGGCGTCACGCTTGGACCTAAAGGGCGCAACGTCGGACTCCAGGCTTCTTGGGGCGCACCGAAAATTACCAATGACGGAAACAGCATCGTCCAAGACATCGAACTCAAAGACGCATACCTCAACATGGGCGTATCTATGGGCAAAGAGGTCGCTAGCAAGATGAAAGAAAAATGCGGCGATGGCACCACATCGAGCATCTTACTTCTGCGCGCACTTGTTCAAGCCGGCGTTAAAAATATCGCTTCTGGATCTAGTCCGATCAGCTTAAAACGAGGCATGGACCAAGCGGTCGAAGAGATCGTGAAAGCCATTGAAAACACAGCGATTACGATTCAAGATGAAAAAGAAATCCGCAATATCGCCATCGCATCCGCATCCGGCAATGCTCCAATCGGAGAGCTGATCACGCAAGCCATCCAAAAAGTGGGTAAATCAGGCGTCATCACCATTGAAGAAGGCAAAGGAACAGAAACCACGATCGAGATGGTCGAAGGGATGCAATTTGACCGAGGCTACGTCAGCTCTTACTTCTGCACCAACGCAGATGCAATGTCGGTCGAAATGAGCAATCCTAAGGTTCTTCTTGTAGATAAAAAACTCTCTTCTGCACAAGAGATCCTCCCCTTCTTACAAGCAGCTGCCAGCAGCGGATCAGAACTGCTTATCATCGCAGAAGATTTCGAAGGCGACGTTTTATCGACGCTAGTTGTCAACCGCATTCGCGGCACATTAAAAGTAGCTGCTGTCAAGTCTCCTGGATTTGGCGATCGCCGCAAAGAGCTCTTAATCGATCTCGCAGTGCTCACAGGCGGTGTCGTGATCTCTGAAGAAACAGGTATGTCATTAAAAGAATCAGATGCTTCTGTCCTTGGAGCCGCTGAAAAAATTCTTATCACTAAAGACAAAACAACCATTGTCAACGGTGCTGGAAAACCCGATGACATTCAAGCGCGCATTAAGCACATTGAAGCAGAAAGCTCACGCGCTACAAGCTCGTACGACAAAGAAAAGCTCGAAGAGCGCAAAGCGAAACTCTCTGGAGGCGTTGCCGTCATCCGCGTCGGTGCTGCAACTGAACCAGAAATGAAACAGAAAAAACAGATGTTCGAAGACAGCCTGAACTCGACACGCGCTGCGATCGAAGAAGGGATTGTTGTCGGCGGCGGCGTCGCTCTCATGCACGCTAGCAAAGCGGCATCTTCTCTCAAGCTCACAGGTGATGAAGCGCTCGGTGCGCAAATCGTCTTTAAGGCTTGTGAAGCGCCATTCCGACAAATTGTCATGAACACCGGGTTTGATCCTTCTGTGGTCCAAGAACAAGTGCTCGCAAAAGGCGCACAGTTCGGCTTCAACGCCCAATCCGAACAGATCGAAGACTTCATCGCCTCCGGCATCATCGATCCTGCGAAAGTGGTGAAAAATGCACTGAAATATGCAGCGTCCACAGCAGGCATCGTGCTCCTTTCTGAAGTGCTCATCAGCGACGCTCCAGAAGACGACGAAGAGTAGTTCTCATTCTATACGACACCTCATCCCGTTCACGGGATGAGGTTCTTACATCCACCCCTGGCATTGCATGCTTAAATACTCTAGACGGCTCATCCTATTACTTCTTCTCCTCCTCACCTGTTCACTCAAAGCAGAATTTCTTACTGTCGATAAGCAAGAATTCATTTTCAAAGACCCTCCCTTTGCCGCTTGCCACGCCGCGACCCTCACAGAAACTAGCTCTGGAGATCTTCTTTGCGCCTGGTTTGCAGGAACCCAAGAAGGAGATTCCGATGTCGCCATTTGGCTTTCTATGTTTGAAAATGGACAATGGAGCCCTCCTCAAAAAATCGCACAGGAAGAGAATGTCCCCTGCTGGAATCCCGTTTTATTCACACTCCCCTCAAATGAAATCCTGTTGTTTTACAAAGCGGGAATCCATCCTCAACTCTGGTCAGGATTTCTCAAACGCTCAAACGACTGCGGACACACCTGGTCTAAAGAAGAACCTTTACCTGCGGGCATCATCGGACCTGTAAAAAATAGACCGCTCTACCTTAAAAATGGAACACTTCTTTGCGGCTCTTCCATCGAAAGCTGGAAACGCTGGGGATGTTGGGTCGACATCACAACAGATGGCGGAAAATCCTGGCAGAAAAGCAATCCCATCAATGTTGAAGAGAACCTATTCGGGATCATTCAACCAGCTCTTTTCTATGGGGAAAATAAAGAGATCCGTCTTTTAGCAAGATCCCATGAGATCGGAGCCATCTGTTCCGCAGAATCCCACGATCAGGGAAAAACATGGACAGCCGCCCACCCCATTTCCCTTCCAAATCCCAATTCGGGAATCGATGCGATCAATCTTGAGAATGGACCCATTCTTCTCGTCTACAACCATTCAACCGACGAACGTTTCCCTCTCAACACCGCCCTATCTTCAGATGGAGGAAACTCTTGGAGACAAGATCTCATTCTCGAGAAAAACAAAGGAGAATTTTCTTACCCAAGCGTCATCCAAACCCGCGATGGAAAGATCCACACCATCTACACCTGGAACCGCACTCAGATTAAGCATGTTCAGATGACCTATCACGCAACAGAAAGCATACTCAGCACACCGCGATGATCCGAAAGAGCAGAAGCATTAAAACGATCTCCATCAAAACGCGTCTTGATCAGCTTTTCTTTGACAACAGCATTTGTGCGATGAAAGACCTTGGTATAATCTAAATCTATTGCCTTTGAAGCGGGATCTCTTCCAACAAGCCGCGAGCAAAAACCATCGCCTCCCCATGACCTCGCTTCTTTCGAAACGGGTTGTTGGAACGATGGGTGCCACGCACACGCTTCTTTTGGCTCAGCATTCAGATCGCCTGTGACAATCGCACATCCTCCCACTTTTTGAACCTCACGCCAAATGATACCGAATTGTTTCTTGCGCGCCTCGACCTCATCCACCGTTGCAAACTCGGGATTCTCAGAATGTTGCAGATGTGTCGCAAAGACCCGCGCAAAAGCATTCCCTTGGCTTTCCAGATTAAAACCAAAGACTCCCTTTGCAACGTGAGCTGCTCTTCCCACTGTCGCCTCTTTAGGAAACTCAATAAACTCAGGAGAGCTGATTTTGTATTTGCTGGCAACAAACAGGCCCGCAGGAACGCCCACGGCTCGCGCGCCGAAATTGAAGTAGAAATGATGATAACCCTTCTGCTTTAAAGCCTCAGCAAGCGCTAGCGCCGTATTGCAATCAAACACTTCGCTCAAGCAATTGACATCAGCATCTTTTTTCACAATCTTGTCGATGATCGATTGGATTCTAAAAGAGGCGGGCAGCACTCCCCCATCCGTGATCATATAGCCACCGTTGGGCATACAAATATTCCAGGAAAGCAGGGAAAACGTCCGATCTTTCGGCAAGGCCTTAGCTTGACCGTCTGTTGTGGCGTAAAAGTAGGGCGTTGTCTGAAGAAAAATTGCCACCGCACGCAACATAATCCCAGGAAGCGTTGTGAACACAGCTAAAGCAAAGCAACCCACAGCTCCTATCAAAAGAGCAGTTTTTCGCGCTAAGTTCGCACAAGCATTTCCATCCGGATGTAAGGGATCTACGAGGTGAATACGCCGCATCAATTCATGCGCTTTGCAGATGGGATCGGTGAGATAGGACGCCGCGCGAAAAACAGGCAGAGCCATTTGATTGCGAAAACCTTCGATCTGCATGACTTACCTCCATTAATATTTTACGAACGGCGCCCTATTGGAAGATGCTTAGCCTTGCATTGCGCGCCAAGAAACTTGAAACGCTTCTTTAAGCGATTTCTTGGGGATCTCATAAGGATGGCTATTTCCGCCACAATAACGTAGAGACTTAACGAAGGCGTCATTAATCTCCCAAACTTTGGTATCGACAATGTACAGTCCATTCCAACCACGACATTGTAAAATAGCATGCTCCACAACGACAGGACGATCGTCCTTTCCCTCAGCACGACCATCGTGCTCATCTAAAGCTCTTACATGAGCATAGTGCTCATTTAAAGCTCTTACCGCTGCTTCTTCAAGATGGTCGATATAATGGCTAGATAATTCCAAACGAGCAGTTGCTTTTCTGAAAAATGGACCGCCAGCTTGCTCTAGTTGCAACCTCTTGAGAGTAGTCCCCTTAAAGACTCGGCTCATTGCAATATCGCTCTTATCACGTTTTACACCGACAGGGTCGACCTGTTGTCCCAAAACTGGAGGATAATACTCCGTCCAAGCTTGAGTAAATCGCCCTAACGTATTTGCAAAACCTGTTAACGCTCTCACAGCCCCAGCCATAAATGCTCCGATGTTCAGTTGTTAGAAGTTAAAAAAAAACACAACGAGCATCGTACAAGTGCAAAACGATTAATGTCGATTTAAATATTCAAATTTACAAGCTGACGCGCTCGTTCAAGAGCGGGGTCGATATGCGGATGGATATTCTCTTTTCCGATGAGCTCTTCGAGACCATACTTATGGATCGTTTTTGCAGGCTGTCCCTTAACGCCGGACAGAACGAGCACCGTGTTGTCCCGCTTGCATTTTTCAAAGAACTCTTCCAAAGCGTGCAAGCCGCTGGCATCAATGACGGGCACCTTGCGCATGCGCAGGATAAACACCTTTGGAGGAGGCTCGATGCCGTGCAACACGTCTTTTAAGCTATCTGCCACTCCAAAGAAAAAGGGCCCGGTGACCTCATACACTTCCACCTCTGGAGGAACACTTTTGTTGCTGATCGCGTCTGGATCTTCTTTGTCTTTACCGCTCGATTCATCGACAAATTTCATGATCGGCGCCACCTGGCCCATATCACTCATCCGCTTCATGAAGACAAACGCAGCTAAGATCATGCCCACTTCGACAGCAATCGTGATATCGACGAGCACCGTTAAGAGAAACGCAGATAGTAAGACAGCAATATCTCCTAAAGGCGCTTTCAACAGATGGCGGAAGTGGTCGTGCTCGCTCATATTCCACGCGACAACAACAAGAACGGCAGCAAGCGCTGTGAGTGGGATTTTAGAAACTAAAGGCGCAAAACAGAAAATCAAGAGGAAAAGCACAACGGAATGGATCATCCCGGCCACAGGAGTTTTAGCTCCCGTTTTGATGTTCGTTGCTGTGTGGGCAATGGCGCCCGTCGCGGGGATCCCGCCAAAAAATACAGAGCCTAAGTTGCCGATTCCTTGTGCGATCAGCTCGCAGTTGGATTTATGGCGCCGTCCCGTCATCCCATCTGCGATCACTGCAGAGAGTAAAGATTCGATGCCCGCAAGGAAGGCGATCGTGATCGCATCGGGAATTAAACTGCGGAACAGATCGACGCTAAAATGAAACGAGGGTAAAGACGGCGCTGGTAAAACGCGAGGGATTTGCCCAAACCGCTCTCCCACAGTTTCGACGGGAAGAGAAAAAAGCCAGCAGATGAACGTTGCCCCGACAATCGAAACGATCCCCCAAGGGATTACGGGAAAGTACCTACGTAGAGCTACGATGCCAAAAAGAGTTCCTAACCCGACAAAACAAGTCGCAGGCTGCCAAGTTGATATCGCTACAAAAAATGCTTGCCACTTCGGTAAGAAGTCTGCGGGGACGCTCTGCATCTGCAACCCGAGAAGATCTTTGACCTGGGAAGAAAAAATAATCACAGCAATCCCCGTCGTAAATCCTGTGACTAACGGGTAAGGGATGTACTTGATCAACGTCCCTAAACGGCACGCTCCCATCAATATCAAAATCACCGCTGCCATGAGGGTCGCAAGAACAAGCCCTTCATACCCTTGTCTTTGAATAATGCCATAGACGATGACGACAAAGGCGCCCGTCGGGCCTCCAATCTGCACGCGGCTTCCCCCAAAAAGAGAAATCAAAAACCCTGCAACAATCGCAGTAAATAGACCCTGTTCGGGAGCGACGCCAGAAGCGATCGCAAAAGCCATGGCGAGCGGGAGGGCGACAATCCCCACCGTGACTCCCGCGGTGAGATCAGATCGAAAGGTTCGCAAAGTGTATTTTTCCAAAAAACAGCAGAAGATGCTTTTCGGCAGAAAATCATACCAACTAAATTTAGGTTTTTTTAAGGGCTGTGTCGTGTGGTGTGAATGCATAAAGAGACTGCCGGGTTGACCAATTTCATCATAGCGCAGCAGCGAATTTGAGAGAAGACACGTGTTGACAATTAATTTATTAAATTTAAAATAAAGTTTTAAACAAAGAGGACCCTATGAATAGAAATAAGCGCCCGATGACAAGCACCCTCGCGAAAAAAAAGCATAAAGAAGTACGTTCCGCTCAAAACCAATACCCTGCGCGAAACATTAAAGTGAACTCTGACGCTCTGACAGAAAAAGAACTGTATAAAATGTATCCAAAGCGCAAAGCGCCTAAAACTGCGAAAACAGCCAAGAAAAAGACCGCTCCTAAAAGAAAAATAGGCAGTAAAGTCTCAAAAAGAACGACTTGCGGAACAGTCTCTGAGAAATCCCCTCCAGCAAACATCCACCGTGAAGGCAAAGTCTGGGCAAAAACAGTCGTTAAACAGAGCGTAAGCAAAGGAAAAACTTTAAGCAGAGCCCAAACAAAAAGAAAGGCTTAAGTTTCTTGGGGTAAATCGCTCAAATCAGGTATTCTAGAGTGACCAAAATTCAATTTAAAGCGTTATAGCCCCATGCCTTCATTTCGTTGCGCCCACATCTCCGATTTGCATTTTTCCAAGCCCTCTTGGAGCTTAAATCAGTTCTTCTCCAAACGCTGGCTGGGCAATGCAAATCTCATGCTCTCACGCAAACAGGTCTACACCCCCGAACATCTGCATTCCCTGATCGATACTTTTACCCGCCTCGACGTGAAACATGTGTTCATCACTGGAGATGTTTCCACAACTTCTACAGAAGAAGAGTTTGAGCTCGCTCAAGAATTTGTCTCCTCTCTAAAAGATGCGAACCTCAACGTTTTCGTTCTTCCCGGCAACCATGATCAATACACACGAAAGGCCCATCGCGATCAGCTCTTTTATCAGTTTTTTGAAACGCAATATGCCCCAATCACCAGCTTTAATCTCAAAAAAGATGGCTTAACCATCGCCCCACTTGCCCCCAAATGGTCGATCATTCTTCTTGATACTGCGCTTGCAACCTCCCTCATTTCCTCCTGTGGACTTTTTAACACGCAACTCGAAGAAAAACTCGAAGCCGCATTGAAAGAGATTCCCTCTCATCATAACCTCATCCTCGCTAACCACTTCCCCTTTTTTCACAACGACTCTCCTAGAAAAATGCTCAAACGCGGATCCCATTTAAGAGCCATTCTCGAGCGCAATCCTCAAATCCGCCTCTATATCCATGGACACACCCATCGCCACTGCATCGCCGATTTAAGATCCTCCAATCTCCCCATCGTCCTCGACAGCGGAAGCACCTCTCACCAAAAGATCGGGTCTTGGAATCTGATCGATATCGCCTCCACCGGATGTACCGTTCAACCCTACTATTGGCAAATAGGATCCGCTGAGGCACTCAATCACTGGATCTCGAAAGATCCAAAAACTTTTACATGGGAATTAAGCGATGTCACAACCTTGGTATAAAGACGGATTGCGATTTAAATGCACAGGCTGTGGCGATTGCTGCACAGGCGCGCCAGGTTACGTCTGGGTGAGCGATGAAGAGGTGACCGCCATCGCAGAGCATCTTAAAATTTCAGAAGCAGAATTTATCAAGGAATACACCCATCTCATTCAAGGGAAACGCTCCTTGAAAGAGGATGCAGGCAATTACGACTGCATTTTTTTGAAAGAACGCCGCTGCGACATCTACTCCGTGCGTCCCAAGCAATGCCGCACATTTCCTTGGTGGCTCGAAAATGTGAAAAACAGAAAAGCTTGGGAAGAAACAGCCTCTCGCTGTGAAGGGATCAACCATCCCGACGCCCCTTTAATCACGTTAGGTGAAATTCAAAAGGGCCTCGACTAAGAAATCATTTTCTTATTATCTTGTGTGCAAAGGAGAATTCTTATGCACGCACAGCCCTCGATCGACCCCGCCATTATGGACCGCGTCAATACTTGGCTTACAGGTCCGTATGATGAATCCTCCAAAAGCGAAATTAGATCCCTTCTTCAAAACAACCCTGAAGCGCTCGTCGATGCATTTTATACCGACCTAACCTTTGGCACGGGCGGCTTGCGTGCACTCATGGGCGTCGGCACAAACCGACTCAACGCCTATACCATCCAAATTGCAACACAGAGTCTTGCCAATTATCTCCTCGCACAAAAAAAATGCCCCCTTTCTGTACTCATCGGCTTTGACTCGCGCCACCACTCCAAAGAATTTGCAGAAGAGACCGCTCGCGTCTTTGCCGGTAATGGAATCCACGTCTATCTGCTGGAAGAGCTGCGCCCAACGCCCTATATTTCCTTTGCCTGCCGAGAAAAAAAATGCGATGCCGCCGTCATGATCACCGCCTCGCACAACCCAAAAGAATATAACGGCTATAAAGTGTATTGGAGCGATGGCGCTCAAGTCGTGCCACCTCACGACACAGGGATTATCGCAGAAGGTGAAAAACTGAGCTCAATTACGCAAGTGAAACGCAGCACATCTGAAGATCCCTTGATTGAAATAGTCAATTCTTCATTAGATGTAGCATATCTAAAAGCGATCCGTCCTCTGCAGCATTTTCCTGAACAAAACCACAAGGAAGGACACACGCTGCAGATCGCCTACACAAGCTTCCACGGAACAGGGATCACGATGGTCCCCAAAGCCTTAAAGGATTGGGGCTTTACTTCGATCCACACTGTCGATGTGCAATGTATCCCCGACGGAGATTTTCCCACGCTGAGCTTTCCCAATCCCGAATACAAGGAAACGCTTAAATTGGGGATCGACAAACTGATTTCCAGTCACTCGGACATTCTCTTTGCCACCGATCCCGATGCAGACAGAATGGGCGTTGTCGTCATGCACAACAACGCACCTACCATTTTAACCGGCAATGAAACTGCAGCCATCTGCGTCGAATATCTCTGTGAAGTCATGACAGAGCAAGACACCCTCCCCAAAAATGGCGCCTTCGTCACAACGATTGTCACCACCGAGCTTTTAAAAGCGATTGCAGAACACTACCACCAAACTTGTGTCGAGGTATTAACCGGCTTTAAATACATCGGCGAAAAGATTCACCTCTGGGAAACAACACCTAACAGCCCGCACTTCATTTACGGCGCAGAGGAATCATATGGCTTTCTTTTAGGCACGCACGCACGCGATAAAGATGCGATCATCGCCGCTTGCCTCCTCTCCGAAATCGCTCTCCACAAAAAAAAACAAGGCAAAACGCTCGTCGATTTGTTGCATCAGATTTATCAGCGCTACGGCTTTTATCGAGAAGCCCAAGTTTCTCTTCCCTTCCACGCCGGCAAAGCAGGCATGGACGCAATGCAAGCGCTCATGGCGCGTCTACGCGCGCACCTCCCGCAAGAGATTGCAGGGCAAAGCGTTCTCTACGTCGAAGATTACCTCAAAGCTACCCGTACCCATCTCAAGACCGGAAAGCAAGAGCCCTTAGATCTCCCCACTTCCGATGTCCTTCTGTTCCGCTTGAATGACAAGAGCAAAGTGATCATCCGCCCCTCAGGAACAGAACCCAAAGTCAAAGTCTACCTCTCAGCCTTTGTCAAAGAGGCTCCCTCCATTACAGATGGCCTTAAAATATGTGATGCGAAAATCGAACACCTCACCCAAGCGTTGAAAAATGAGCTCCGCTAAACATTGGCCCTACTCTCTAGCCTTAATCACCGGAGCCAGCTCCGGTCTAGGAAGAGCCCTTGCCATTGAAATTGCAAAGCGCGGCACGCCCCTCATTCTCACAGGGCGCAACAAAAAAGAGCTCGAACTCACCGCGCGCATGCTCTCAGTGAAGACAACCCTCCTCCCGCTCGATTTAAATGACCCACAAGAGCGCCAAAAACTCATCGCCTTGATCCACAACCAAGCCCCCGACCTCATCCTCAACAACGCAGGGCTGGGTCATTACGGCGACGCGCTTACGACCACAACTGCAGAGCAACTCGAGATCATCGAAGTGAACATCACCGCTCTTGTCGAAATCACCTTAGAAGCCTCCCGTACACTCATCAAACAGAAAAAACAGGGAACTGTTCTCAACGTTGCCTCCGCTGCAGCTTTCTTCCCTTATCCCACCTTAGCCACTTACGCCGCTTCGAAAGCTTTCGTTCTTCAATTTTCCAGAGCCCTCGACGTCGAACTCTTCCCCCACGGCGTGCGCGTGTTAACGTCATGCACTGGACAAACGGCCACCTCATTCCGCGCACGTGCAGGTAGCAACACCCCTCAGAAAAAAGATGCCTGGACGATGCGTGTTCAAGACGTTGTGTGCCTAATCTTAAAACAAATCGAAAACCTAACGCCTGTACGCATCATCGATGGGCGCTACCGGTTTTGGGTTGCCCTAGCACATCTTGTTCCTAAGTCTATTTTGATGAGCTTTTTAAAAAGATCGATTCGAAAAAGACACAATCGCAAAGAGATTGTGTAGGAGACTGCGCGGCGAGCCGTCAAGCCCGCCGCACGAAAGAGATTAAAATTGGTTAGAACTACTGCATACAGTAGAGCAATCCGCAGAAAATGCAGGAACACCTGCCAACACGCAAGTACCATACTGTGTACGTCTTATTGAATCCATTAGACTCAAAGAAGAAGATGATGTCGTTGATGATAAAGACTCTGAAGAAGAAGGCGTCCGAGAGGCGACCTCTCTTGAAGAGGATGTCTGTGCACAGACTCTTGAGGGAGCCTTTTTTCGCAGTGCTTTCAATTCCTTTCTGTCTGTTTTTTTCAATTTATAATTGCGCACAACATCTTTGCCATCTTTTCTTGAATACACACAATAGCTATCTGGATTGAAACGAATTTCTTTTGGCAACTTCTTTGCCAATTCTTCTAATTCTAGTTTTGTAAACGAACAACGAGAGACAATAAACCGTTCCAAGTACATGCTACTTTCTAAGAAATTTAAAAACTTAAGGTTTCTAAATGCCACATCAGAAATTTCAAGAGTCTGAACTGTTGAATTCGTAAGAAAGGCTTGAAAGAAAATTTCTATGGAAGGGCGACTCGCAGGGTATGAATACTTCAAATGCAAGGATTGTATAGAACCTTTATCTTGACTCAATGCTTGTCCCAACAAGATTAAGCAATTATCTGGTACATCGTATACTCTAAATTTCTCAAACTGACTGTTTGAGACTAAATCTGCAATGGATCTAGAATATTGGTTTTTGCACGGAATAGACGAACAAAAAAACTTAAAGGAAACGTTTTTAAGCGTAGGGTGATTTTTTAATGCGGAAGCCAATCTACTCAATATATCAGGGGACAATAACTTAGCATCGGTAAGCTCAAAGTCGATGTGCAAAGTTCTTATACTTCTGTTCTTACTTAAACCCTTCGAAAAACAATCGATCTCATCTCCCCTCAATTCCAGGCATTTCATAGAAAGCTTAGTTAACTTGTCCGACCTGGCGATGTAATTCACAAAGGATTGAAATTGATCTCTACTGTCACTTGATGCACCAAAAGACCTCGCCATGAAATCAGTTAGAGAATGACTGTAATTTCCCACCCAACTGATTTTTTCAAAATTCTTATTCCGAGTAATTTTATCAATATTATCGTCCAAAGAACTAAACTGTATACAACTACTACTTGCATCAAGCGAACTAGATGAAGCCGCCATAAGAAACCTCAATTTACATATTGTTTAATATTAACATAAATTTCACCACTACATCAAGATATTGTAAACAAAAGATTGTATCAATATATAACAAAGAAGCTATTAAATATTATATTTATACCCCACCCTCATTAATGAGCGGCAGAAAAAAGGGTTAAATTAATATTTATATATCTTCAAGAACTTACGACGGCTATGAGGGGATGGGCTAATGCCGCTCAGGGTATTTGATCCGAAGATGTCGGGTCACCATGAGGGCTTTGATCATCGCCTTTTTGACGATACCAAGCTCTTCGAAGGTCAGCTGGCATTCGTCGAGCTGTCCATCATCGGCTTTTTCTGCGACAAGCTTATCGACCATTTCAGTCAGTGTTTCCTCAGTCACCTCGTCCATGCTGCGAGAAGCTGCTTCCATCGTATCGGCAATCATGATGATGGCAGACTCTTTGGAACGGGGCTTAGGACCTGGATAACGGAAGACCTTTTCATTGACCTTGGTCGCATCTCCATTCATCTGCTCCACTTGCTTGCAGTAGAAATAATACACCATCGTCGTTCCATGGTGTTCCCGGATGATGTCGATAAAGCTCTGCGGAAGATGGTGTTTGCGCGCTAAGGCCTCTCCCTCTGGAACGTGAGCCACGATCACGTGGGTCGATTCCATTGGAGTGAGCAGCTGGTGAATATTAAAGCCACCGAGCTGATTTTCGGTGAAATAGTGAGGATTAAACAGTTTACCGATATCGTGATAGAGCGTGGAAACGCGGCAAAATAGTCCATTGGCACTAATGGAGCGCGCGCCGGCTTCTGCTAAATTTCCCACCACAAGGCAATGCTGATAGGTTCCCGGAGCCTCTAAGCTTAAGCGGCGCAAGAGCTCATTATTCGGATCCATGTATTCCATCAGCGTAATGTCGGTCATTACACAGAAGATCGATTCCAAAATTGGCATGAGCCCAATGGCCACAACAGCGGTTGCCCCCATAAACACCAAACTGCTGACAAGATCCGTCAACATGTTGATGCTCCAAAAAGTATTTTCTATGCAGTTGAACGCGATAAATAACGGAATGCACCCCACCCATACCTTTCCGCAAACGGTAAACACTTCCTTGCGCTTATGCAGAGACCGGGCGAATAAAATCGTGACGAGCGCGGCAAAAAAGTTTAAGAGAAGGAAAAAATCACTTTCGATCGCAATCGTAAAGTTAAGGACAACAACAAGAAAAAGGGATGTGAACAAAGCAAGTTCGCTGCCGACGAGCACACAGGAGAGCATCGCTGCAAACGGAACGATCAATGGAAACCTGGCAAACTCAATTAAGTTTCTTCCCTTGTACAAAAGAAAATATTCCGTTCCTTTGGCTAGGATCAGCGTCACAATGATGATCGTCACAAGCAGAGTGAGCTTTTGTAGGGAAAGGGTGACATCTTTATGGAAAATGCGCAAATAGACAAGAGAGACAAAAACAAGACAAAACGCGAGCAGTGCGCTTCCAAAAAGAGTGACAGGGGTCCATAAACTTCTCGATTGTGCGAGTGCTAGCTTCATCGCTTGCAGCATCGCAATGTGCCGTGAAGTGACCGTTTCCCCTAGGCGAATGATCTGACTTCCAGCCTCGACATGTGTGAGTTTTTTGGGAACCTGTTCTTGGACGATTTGACGCAGCTGCCTCTCTAGGGAATAATCCTGCTGTAATACCCAACGCTGACGGGCGAATTTATGAATGACAAATTTTAACGTTTGATCTTGAAAATGAGAAGAGGCGGCCAATTTTTTCTGCATGGCGTTCCAGAAAGGATCAGGAAAAACGATCGGAGCTTCTTGACTACTTGAAATCTCTAGAGGATAGAATCCTCCTGAATCCAGATTCAGCTCCTGCATCTTTTTCAAAGTACGGTCATCTGTGAATCGAGATTGGATCAATTCCTCTTCGACACCATCTAATGTATTATAGAGCTCTTCAAAGGTGGCTTTAGAAAGCTCATCACGCCATTTTTGGTGCTCGATCAGAGATGTTTCCAAATCATTGCGGAACCGGATGATCTCAGCCTCATCGACCTTGACCACCTCACCAATATCGCGCACAGCTTCTTGCTTGAGGATCTGCGTCGCTTCTGAGTCGGGGAATTCGAAATTGATCTGGGCAATGACATAGCGAGGAGCTTTGGCGCCAATCTCAAGCACTTCCATTCTCACTTCCCGAAAATGAAGGAAGAATGTCAATGCAAAGACAAACGCAAGCGCGAGAAGGACCCTGCGGCCGAATTCTTTGCTCGATTTCCATTGTCGCCAAAGGCTTTTAGAGAGCATCCGCTCTTCGTCTTCTACGCGCTTTTCAGGCACAAATCCAAATCTCCACAGGAAGCACCATTATTTACCAACCCTCATCAACTGCAGTATATACCGGTTCCACTTCAAAGTTACAGAAATTTCTGCCTCTGCATCTTCACTTTTTTTTTCGTTTCCATCGATCCTGTGCTCACACAGGGTCTGCTTCAACGAATAAAAAATTGAAGCGCCGAGTTTGAAATTTCTACAACTTTGAAGTGGAACCGTTATCTACCGCTTCCACCTTTCCTGAGGTTACAGAAATTTCTGCCTCTTCATCTCCACTTTTTCATAAAAAAAAATCTATTCACTACATTTTCCTCCTTGGGTATTTTCCTCTCACAGATTATAGTGAATTCTAAACAATGAGGCTTCTCGTGGACCAAAAAAAGACAAGCTATCAAGTCATCCCTCGCAAATACCGCCCCCAGACATTTGCAAGCGTTGTCGGACAAGACGCGATCGTGACAACCCTTAAAAATGCACTGCGTTTCCAACGCTTAGCCCATGCTTATCTTTTCTGCGGCTGTCGGGGAACGGGAAAAACTACCCTTGCTAGAGTCTTTGCCAAAGCCTTAAATTGCCAAAACCTCACAGAAAACCAAGAACCTTGCAATACCTGTCCATCGTGCCTCGAAGTGATGTCCGGAAGGTCTCTCGACGTCCTTGAAATCGATGGAGCCTCCAACCGCGGCATCGACGATATCCGCCAAATTAATGAAACAATCGGCTACGCTCCCGCTTCTGGTAAATTTAAAATTTACATCATCGACGAAGTACACATGCTCACCAAAGAGGCATTTAACGCTCTGTTAAAAACCTTGGAAGAACCTCCTGCAAATGTGAAATTTTTCTTCGCGACCACAGAACCTCATAAAGTTTTGCCGACGATTCTTAGCCGCTGCCAGCGCTTCGACCTCAATCGCATCTCCCCAGAGACGATGCAAGCGAAACTCAGCTACATCGTCCAAGACCTCCAGATCAACTGCGCTCCCGATGCTCTTGCCCTAATTTCTCATCTCTCAGAAGGGTGCTTGCGCGATGCGGAGTCTCTCCTAGATCAGGTGATCTGCTATGCAGAACAGCCCATCACACTCGATAAGGTCTCCGAAACGCTGGGCTTAATGCCCCGCGCTGCTTTTTTTACACTCGATGCGGCGATCAACACACAAAATCTAAATTATGCATTCGAACTCTCTCAGTCCATCTTCTCCACCGGCAAAGATTTAAATCACTTCCTCGATAACCTTGTCGAACATTTTCGCACCCATCTTCACATCAAACTGGGAAGAAATCCCCATATCTTCGATCCGGAAGAGAAAAAACAGTACCTCTCCTCATCTTCCCACTACACAGAAGAGCAGTGCCTCTCTATTCTCGATTATCTCATCCATTGGCAGCAGCAACTTACAAAAACGCCCTTTAAGCGGATCAGCCTCGAAATGATTTTGCTCCACATCATCCGTTCCAAATACCGGCTCTCTCTTGCCACATTGACAAAGCGCCTGATCGAGCTCGATCAAACTCTTCCCAACGCGCCCGAAGCGCCGATAAAGTTTCAGCCACGCCCTATGCCCGAAGCTACCATCCCCGCTTCGCCACTGATCATCCCACCAGAGACATCCGAGCCTGCTCCTGAGGCGGCTGCAACACCTGTGTGCACAGGTGCTGAGGCTGTTGTCGAGATGCCCATCAGTGACAAGGTTGAAGCGATTGAAGTGGCTCAACCCGAAATACCCATTAGCGAGCCAGTTGAAGCGATTGTTCAAGAGATTGAAGTCGCTGTAGAACTAGCTCAACCTGAAATGCCCATCAGCGAAAGCATAACACCTGTAGCTCAAGAAATCGAAGCGCCAAAGGCAGAACCTTTCGCAGAAGCGAAACCCTCTGACATGGGAGCCTTCGAACAAGCTCTGTGGAACAAAATCAAGGAAAAGATCGACCAGGCTCCGACACAAACGCCAGCTCCTCTCCCCCCATCGAATCCTCAACCGGAAGCCGCTCAATCCATTCCTGCAAAACCTGCATCCGCAGCTCCTCAAGGCAAATACGATACTCTGATCCGCTTTGCCGCTGTAGAGTTAGAGGGCGTTGTAAAAAAAGACATATAAAGTAAAGGAGACGACATGGGTAGTGGTTATTCGAAGATGAAAAAGCAAGCGAAGATGATGCAACAACAGCTCGATTCGATGCGTACCGAAATGAAATCCAAACTCGTTCTTGGCACAAGCGGCAATGGCCTTGTCACCGTGACCATGAACGGAGACAAAGAGTTGCAAAAGATCGAGATTAAACCAGAATGTGTCGATCCGAACGACCTCGAAGGACTCCAAGATCTCATCCAAGCTGCCTGTGCTGACGCCTACCAAAAGCTCGCTGCAGAATCTGACGGCGGAATGGGACTTCCCGGCGGAATGTCGCTTCCTTTCTAATCACACCGAAAAATATCAACGCAAAGACGCTAAGTCGCAGGGACGCAAAGAAAATTCAAGCAAGTTTCGTTAGCGTCCTTGCGTTCATCTATTGATAGAAATGCATACAGAAACAGATAAGTGCAAGCATTTTTATCACAAGGAGTCTAGAGAATCCCCGATTAATTTTTTTTTGGCATCCTCTAAAATCTCAAGGGCTTTGTCATACGAAAATTCCCAACATTTCTGAAGTGGATGAGGATAAAAATGTAAAACTAGCTCCCCTTCTTCTTGAGAAATTTGAACCCAATTCATGTTATCATAGTAGATTTCAGCAACAAGACGCTCTCTATGAGGAAGGCTAGCTATAATTATTTCAAACTTTTTCATTACTTATACCGAAAAATCACATCTAGAAACGCAGCGCCATACTTCTCCCACTTGATGGGACCGACGCCGTTGACGCGGAGCATCTCTTCGCGCGATTTCGGAAGGACTTGGCACATTTCGATGAGCGCGCGGTCGCCGAAGACGACAAAGGCGGGCACTTTCATCTCTTGAGAGATCTGACGGCGTAAGGCAGAGAGTTGATCGAAAAGAACTTGATCGTATTCGAGCTCTTTTTTTGGGGATTTTTTAGGAGCTGCTTGGGCAATTTTCTTGTGGACGAGGACTTTCGCATCTCCCTGGATCACACCTGGGGTGAGATCGGTCCATTGAAGAATCGGATAATCCCCTTGGGAGCGTTTCAAAAAGCCCGAGTCGATCAGCTGATCGATGAGCGAGCGCAAGTCTGCCTCGGAGACATCGGGGGTTAAGTTATAGGTCGACAAGCGATCGTGTCCCCGATCGAAGACCGCTTTGATCTTGGCTCCGCGAAGGACGTCGATCACATATTTCACGCCGAATTGCTGTTTTAAACGAAAGACGCAGGAGAGGACCTTTTGCGCTAAGAGGGTTTCATCGTGCATTTCGTGTGTATCGAGACAATTATCGCACCGCTCACACTGGTTGTTGGGGTAGACTTCATCAAAGTAGCGTAAAAGATCTTTACGGCGGCAGACACGGCTTTTGCAAAAGGACAACATCCGGTCTGTTTTTTGTTTCGTGACCTTACGCACCTCTTCATCGGTAATTTGCTCGAGGAAGGAGTGATAGATAAGCGCTTCTTGGGCGGAATAGAGCAACAGACAGGTGGCGGGCAGCCCATCTCTTCCAGCTCGTCCAATCTCTTGGTAATATTGTTCGATCGACCGGGGCATATCGAGGTGGACGACAAAGCGGATATCGGGCTTATGGATCCCCATGCCGAATGCGAGTGTAGCGACCATGATGGGAAGATCCCCGTGGATAAAATCGTGTTGGGCAGAAGCCCGTTCTACATCGGGCATTCCCGCATGGTATTTGCCGACTTTAAAGCCCTCTTTTTTCAAGCGCTCGTAGGTTTCATCGACGGTTTTTCGCGTCGCCGCGTACACAATCCCTGAAACATTGGAATGGCGTTCGAGAAAGTGTTGCAGCTGGCGCATCGTCTCTTTTTTCGGATGAATCTCAATGGTTAAATTAGGGCGATCGAAGCTGGCGCGGACAAGGTAAGGAGAGGTCATGAGAAGCTGACGTGCAATGTCGCGCTCCACTTCTTTTGTCGCCGTTGCAGTAAGGGCGATGATGGCGCTTTTAGGGAATTTCTCTTTTAAAAGAGAAAGCTTTCGGTATTCCGGGCGAAACGAGTGGCCCCACTGAGAAATACAGTGCGCTTCATCGATCGCAAAAAACGAGACGGTTGTTTTTTCTAAGTGGCGGATAAATTGTTCATCAAACAAACGCTCGGGCGAAACGTAGAGCAACTTATAATCGCTGAGTGAGTTGAGAACCGCATGGATCTCCTCGAGAGGCAGGCTGCTGTTCAGAAAGGCGGCGGGCATTCCGTTCTTATATAAACTCACGACTTGATCTTGCATGAGAGAAATTAAGGGCGAGATCACGACGGCAATACCCGGCATGAGCATCGCGGGGAGCTGATAGCAGATCGACTTACCGGCGCCGGTGGGCAAAATAGCAAGAACGTCTTGATGCTCTAAAAGAGCTGTGATGATCTCTTTTTGGAGAAGGCGAAATTCATTATAACCGAACCATCGTTTGAGGGAATCTTCGAGGGGTGGAGAAGAGGTCATCACATCTACCTGAGTTGGTTGTAGGCTTCTAAGAGCACTTGAGAAACCTCTAGTGGCGAGCTGAGCTGCAAGACTCTTTGAGCGAGCTCGAAAGACCCTAGCAAGCTGCTTTGCCGCACCGCACGCTTGACCAAAGGCACATAGCGAGGAGAGCATGAAAACGACTCCGCTCCCAAGCCAAGCAATAGAGGGATAAACAGTGGGCTCGAGGCGATCTCGCCACAGATAGAGACGGGTCGATGATAACGTTTGGCTTCGGTTAAGACCATTTTAATCATTCGCACAATGCTTGGATGCGCCGGATAACACGCTTCGCTCATCGAAGGGAGCCCCCGGTCGATCCCTAAAGTAAATTGGAGTAGGTCGTTCGTTCCGATGGCGAGAAAATCGCTCTGCTGGACTAAGGCATCGCACATGATGACCGCGGACGGGACCTCAATCATCACACCGACGGGGATTTTTTCTTTAAAAGGAACGCCATAGGATTTCAGCTCGGATGCCACCTCATCAATCATCGTGCGGGCCTGCTGAAGCTCTCGAATATCGGATATCAGAGGGAGAAGCAGCTGCAGATTTCCAAAAACAGAGGCTCTATGCAACGCGCGCAGCTGGGTGCGGAAAAGATCTGGGTTGCGCAATAAAAATCGGATCCCTCTGCATCCTAAGACAGGGTTGGGTTCTTTATGGGCATGAGAAAGCCCTTCTGGATGTTTATCCCCTCCAACATCAAACACGCGAATGGAAACAGGAAGCTGGGGCATTCTTACGATGAGTTCGCGATAAACCTGATACTGCTGTTCTTCTGAAACATGGAGGTTCTGGTTATGGAAAAATAAAAATTCCGAGCGAAACAGCCCGATCCCATCGACACCCCCTTGTTTCAAAGGCTCGAGATCTTCAATATGTCCAATATTGGCGAAGACCTGAACGGGAAATCCATCGATGGTTTCTGTGTCGTACTGCAACTCATTTTGCAACAACTGATAGCTCGTTTTTAAACAGGTTTTGCGCCGTTTATAGGCAGCCAGTGTCTCTTCTGTGGGATTGAAGATCACCTCACCTGTCTGTCCATCGACAACGACGCACTGAGAAGAGATTTTTTTCAGGGTGTGAATATCGATGCAAGCGACAAAGGGAATCCCTTTAGCGCGCGCGATCAAGGCCGCATGAGAATTTCCTCCACCCGCATAGGTCACAAAGGCGCTAACGCGCGACGTTTGGGCAGCCGCTGTATAGGAAGGGATCAACTCATGTGTAAAGACAATGGAATTAAAAGGGATGTCGTGTAAAGAATGTTTTGCTTTCGGCGATAAATGGCCCAAGACTCTTTTCGCAAGATCCATGACGTCGACAAGCCGTTGCTGGAAAAAGGAATCGGATGTCTGGGAAAAACGGACCTCGTAATCGCGGATAACCTCATGAAAGACCGATTCTGTATTCTGCAGCATCTGGCGGATCTTTTCCTCCATATGGGTTGTCATCATCGGATCTTCGAGCATCTGGATGTGCGTATCTAGAATCGTGACCGCATCCTCTGAGCCTTCACACACGAGATCGCTTTGCAACCTCTGTAAATCTTCGCGACTGGAAAACAATGCTTTACGGTATCTTGCGATCTCATCGTCCACTTCGCCAATTGTGATCGGAAATTCAGGAATATGCTCCTCTTCAGGACAAAAAAAATAGGGGACACCGATTGCCACCCCATCACTGACAGGAAACCCCTTGATTCGGATCTCATTGTTCGCGCTAGTCATTACTCTCCAAATTTATTTTCAAAAGCGGAGACGAGCTTGTCCAAAACCTCACGCGCATCCTCCCCTTCGACATCGATGAGAATTTGAGAATTCTTCGTTGCCGCCAACATGAGCACGCTCATGATACTACGCGCATTCACCGTTTCTTTGCGATAGGTGAATGAAACAGTCGATCTCGACCCTTGGAGCAATTTCGCAATGACGGTTGCAGGTCTCGCATGCAACCCTAGGGCATTCTTAATTTTTACTTTTTGAGAAATCTTCTCGTACTTGTTTTCTGTCATTCTGCTTCTTTGCAATCGTTTCAAGGAGTTTTACATTAAATTCTTTGGCAGAGTGATATCCCATCTCTTTCAAGCGATGGTTTAAGACAATTGTCTCAAGCAAAAGGGCCACATCTCTTCCCGGTTTTACAGGCAAAATATGATAGGGAACTTTTACGCCGAGAAGGTCGCAATACTTTTCATCGAGTCCAATCCGATCGTAAAATCTCCGGTCATCCCAATCTTCCAATTTCACGACGATATCAATTTTTTTATCATCTCTCACACAGACGGCCCCATAAAGGTGGGCGACATTGAGGATTCCAATCCCGCGGATCTCCATTAAGTGGCGCGTGAGCTCTGGCCCCGACCCTTCTAAATAGGTCCCTTCGCGCAGTTTAATCCGCACAACATCATCCGAGATCAGCCGATGTCCTCGCTCGATGAGACCCAAAGCCGCTTCGCTCTTTCCTACAGAGGAATCCCCTTGAATCATCACCCCGACGCCGAAGACTTCAACCAGGGTGCCATGGCACGTCATCGACGGAGAGAATTCCTCATTGAGAAGCAACGTCATTTTGCTGACGAGGTTCATCGTGGGAATATTGGTGCGAAACAGAGGAATTCCCGCTTGCTCGCAAAATGTCACGAGTTCTTTCACAGGCAAAAATCTCCCCGCCACGATGACAGCAGGGGTTTGCTGGGTTAAAATCCCTCGCAACCTTTCGATCCGAAGCTTTTTATCTAAATCTTTTAAAAAGAGGGTTTCGACATTTCCAAAGATGAGAAGGCGCTGGCTGACATAGTTCTTCAAATACCCCGACAAGCTTAAACCTGGGCGATGAACCTCAGGAAGCTTGATCAGTCGCTTCAACCCCTCTTTACCTGCAATGAGGCGGAGCCCAAGGCGCGTTCCATATTTTTCGAAAAGCTCTTCTACAGAGTACATCCACACCCTTGTGCTGCGCAAATGCCAACTATTGACTAAAGTTGGCCTGCCTGATATATACCACAATGGGTCAAAAAGTTAAGAAAGTGAACCGATTGCGGTACTTGTAGTCTGTAAATCGAGTTTTTGGGGCTTTGACACAGTCCAAACGCCAAAAACTCGATTTACAGACTACGTAGGGTGATTTTATGTGGACACCCTCTTTTTGGAAAGGAAAATTGCGCGCCAAATTAATAAGATCGAGATGTAAAAGATGGCTTATACGAAAGTTGTGATCATTGGCGGAGGATTTGGCGGCTTAAACGTTGCCACCTCTTTAAAACACGCGAAAATCGATCTTTTGGTGATCGATAAACTCAATCACCACCTGTTCCAACCCCTTCTCTATGAAGTAGCCACAGCAGCACTTTCCCCAGGAGAGATCGCCACCCCTCTGCGCGAGATCCTCCGCACTCAAGAAAATACGACCGTCATTATGGGCGAAGTGATCCACATCGACACGTCAAAAAAGCAATTAACGCTTGCCAACGGAGATCTCATCGGCTTTGATTACCTAATCATCGCTGTCGGCGCGCGCCACTCTTATTTTGGAAACGACCAATGGGAACCGTTCGCTCCCGGCTTAAAGACGATTAACGATGCCGTGAAAATTCGCGAGAAAATCCTAACATCTTTTGAAAAAGCAGAACGCATCGACAGCATCACCGAAGCTGCCAAATATTTAAACTTCGTCGTCATCGGCGGGGGCCCTACCGGCGTAGAAATGGCAGGCGCCATCGGAGAGATTGCGCACCAAACCCTCTTTCGCAATTTCCGTCGGATCAAGCCGGAAAAAACAAAGATCTATCTCGTCGAAGCCTTCCCCAATATCCTCCCCAGCTATCCAGAGCGCCTCTCGCAACATGCCCGTAAAGACTTAGAGGGACTCGGGGTCAAGGTCATTACAGGGAAAAAAGTCACGAACATCAACGAAGAAGGTGTCCAAGTCGAAGACATTTTCCTCGAATCGAAAAATATCATCTGGGCGGCGGGTAACCAAGCCTCTGTGCTACTTAAAACGCTCGGCGCTCCGTTGGACCGCGCGGGACGCGTTATGGTCACAGCAGACTTAAGCATCCCCGACCACCCAAATATCTTTGTCATCGGCGATGCCGCTTGCGTGCTGGGCAAAGACGGAAAACCCCTCCCAGCGATCGCTCCCGCTGCGATCCAAGAAGGGCGCTATGTCGCCCATCTCATCAAAAAAGGGATTCCCAAAGACCAACGAAAACCTTTTGCCTACTTCGACAAAGGGAGCATGGCAACGATCGGAAAAGCTAAAGCCGTCGTTTCGATCGGAAAACTCCAGTTTACCGGCTTTTTCGCCTGGCTCACCTGGGCCTTTATCCACATCCTATACTTAATCGGATTCCGCAACCGGATCGGCGTGATGCTCGAGTGGCTCAGCGTCATGTTCAGCGGGCAGCGCGGAGTGCGTCTCATCACCAATCCCCTCGATCAAGAGGTCCCCAAAGGCAAACCTTGACAGGTTTTGCTTTTCAGTGTGTACTTGGACGGCATGATAGGTGCTGAAATCTTAAGAAATTATGAAACCGTGTGGCGAAAATATCCCGCATTCATGAGCGGGATTCCGCTTCTTCTCGGAACCGCATGGGGACTCGACTCTCATTTCCTCTATCCCTGTCTCTTAAGTGTATGGCTACTTCCCCTCGCTTTCTCGCCCCTTCAGCGAAAAACACTCTTCTTTGCGCTTTGTGTCTTTATTGGCGCTTGCCTCCTCACACAGGTCCGCTGTCCCCTCCCTCAGGTTCCTCAGGAAAAATGCCATGGAACCGGGACATTCACCTTTTCCACGCTCAAAACGCAACACTCCCCTTTCCACCGCTCGCTCGTCTACCAAGGCTCTCTCGATTTTATCACAGATGAAGGGCTACCGATCTCCTCGCTGCCCTGCGCTCTCTACCACCCCTCTTTTTCTAAACATCCTCCGGCCCATTGCTCCTATGAGATCATAGGCACCCTTGTTCAAAAAAAGCCCCGTTTTTTTCTTCTCAAACCCGATAAAAATAAAGCCTGGATCCCGATTCCGGATACGTTTAGCTTTGCGGAATGGCGCTACCGAGCCAAACAAGCTCTTTCTCACTCGCTTAAAACACAGATCTCCGATCCCCACACAAGAACCTTCCTCAATGCGCTAGCAACAGGAGAAATAGACGATCGGATCCTCTCTCTAGAATTTGGCAAACTCGGCATGCAGCATATCTTAGCCATTTCCGGCTTTCACTTTGCCCTAATCGCCCTATTCTTGGGCGCGCTGCTTCGTCTCCTGTTCTCCTACCAACCCGCTACCTTATTGCTGCTGTTGCTCCTGAGCTTCTATGCTTTTTTTCTAGGTAATTCTCCGTCTGTGCTACGCGCATGGATCGCGCTTAGCGTCTTTCTGATCGGTGTGCTTATCAATAGGCGCACATCCGCCCTCAATGCTCTAGGCGTTGGACTCTGGATCGAGCTGCTTTTCAATCCGCTTGTCGTTACTCACGTTGGATTTCAGCTCAGCTTCCTTTGTACGCTTGCGATCTTGAGCTTGATGCCCTTTTGCAGCACCCTTGTGAACCGCTTGACCCCCAAGCGACAAACCGCTGACCTCCTTCAAATGTCCCGTCTCGATCAACACGGCTATTTAGCTGCGGCTTATCTGCGCACCGCGCTCTCAGTAAATCTCGCCGTTCTCATCGCCTCGGTGCCAGTCCTTCTTTTGCTCTTTCACCGCTTTCCTCTTCTTAGCATCGTCTATAACCTCTTTTTCCCCCTCTGCATCAGCCTATCGCTTCTACTGCTTTGCAGTGCATGCCTACTAAGCGCAATCCTCCCTCCTATCGGGAGCCTCATTCACGCTCTTAACAATGCATGGACAAGCGCCGTGCTCACCTTCAGCTCGGAGCCCCCTGCGTTCTGTGATCTTGTAATACGGATGAAAAATCTTCCCTTCCCAGCAGTCGCCCTCTATCTGACTCTACTCTTCATGGGGGCGCTCTGCTGGAACGAGAAGCAAAAGAATGAACTATTCTTAGACAGCTGTTTGTGACAATTTTTCCCAATCAATCAGTCTTTGCATAGAAGGGGCAAACCACAGCATCAGCTCTGTGCTGAGCTCTGATTTGTTGGGAAGCTTGCTGAATGAGTTAAAATGCAACCCGCCATAAGCCGTCGTAATGACGCGTTCTGCCGCTTCTTCTGCACTCGAGGTGGTTTCTGCAGAACCAAAGTCGATGAGCTGCATCCCCATTTCAGAGCCAGGTTGTGGCATGATATTTCCCACGTGCAAATCGAGAAAGGCGATCTTATTTTCCGCTAACTCTCTCACACGAGAAAACAGTTGAAAATAGAAAGCTTCTTGGCTTGGCCAGAGCTTTTCAACGGCCACAGCGAGATCGACTTTAGCAGGAGCCTCTTTGACAGAAACTACGGCATATCGACACTTCGCCATAAATTTTTCTTTAAGCATCTCAATCATTTTTTGATAAGCGATCTCATCTTCCGTTAAAATCTCTTCGGGCTCCGTATCCATGGGCGCTTCCTTTGCAGCAGCCTCTTCTGCCCCAAATTTCTCCATCCACTTTCCTAAGGAAAGACCCGCATCATCCATTTCTAACACAACAACCTGCCTCCCTTCACCAAGTGACACAACACACGCGCTATGGAACGGAGGAGCCACTTTGAGCTCAGCTGCGCGTTTAGCAATCCGCACCTCATCACCCGTATCAAAATGATTAACGAAGATCAGTTTGAATATTCTAGGCGTCAAACTCCCTTCAACCCTAAAAATCTGAGCTCCCGAATTACTCTCAGTAATTTTCTCGCCAAGATACTGATAAAACTGATCCGCTGCGAGGCACGGCAGGTCGATCGCCCCGTACTTTCCAACTGAGCGAGACGTTTCGGATTGGGAAAGTGCAGTATAAAGCACTGAACTTTCTGATGTATAAGTTTGGGTTCCACTCACAGATGCCATAATTACCTCATTTTTACCATTAATTAATACCAACCATGTTAATACAATTAATAATATTAATCAATAAACAATACTATTTTAAAATCAAACGCAAACAATTAACATCAAACAGTTTAAGATATAACACGCTGTCGTTTGACTTTAGATTTCGGGAGCCTCCGATCACCATCTGATGAAGCTTTAGCTGACGCCGCAAAAGACGAAGGCGCACTTCTAATTGGGGCCCTTCGTTTAATCCTGAGTCCCTTGGATGTATTAGGGGTGTCATTTACCTCATCTGAGGAAGGACTTATGTCATCTAAACTGGGAGCAATATCCGCAGTCGAATGAACAGAATTTATTGACAATGCCGAATGGATCATCGCATTAGAGCGAACAAGAGGCTTTCGCACACTTGAAGATGTCGGTCGATCCTCTCGCAAAGACTGTTCTTCTGTGGAAGAGCCTTCGAGGTGCTCATTGAACACGTAACGCGATGCTCCCTCTTTAACAAAAGAATCCATGCCCCCCTTGGATACAATATAATTTCCAGTGAGATCCAGCTCACACGGATGCGTTCCACAGGCATTTTTATCCAAAACTATATTCTGTAAAAATTGAGCGCTTTCTTCAGTTATTTGACAATAACGCATCGAAAGAGAGCGTAGACGATCCACCCCTCCATTTCTTACGAACAAGACCACTCCTCTATCTTTCAATGGATTACCGCTTAAATCGGCATGTTTCAGATTCGGATGATTTTGGAAAGCCTTTGCCAAAGCAAGAGAGGAGATGACTCCAGAAATCTGATTGTTTCGCAAGGTCACTTTGACAAGAGAAGGGATATTTCGAATCAAACGCGCCACCTTCTTTAATTGGTGAGGGAGTGCAAATAAAGAATGCTCGGATAACTCCAAATTGCGCATTGTCTGTTTTGTCGAAAGCAGCAAAACAAGGGCATTGAGTTGTGGGACTGTTGTCAAAACGTTGGTCAATTCCAGCGATTCTAAAACAAGACTCTTTTCTACAACCTGCAAAATCTGATGAAAAATCGGCCCCGTATTTAGATGTTTAACACACAATCTTTTCACCTGAGAATAATCGGCCGGTAAAGAGATCTTTCCCTCGGGAAAAGAGGGCACACAAATTCCTCCTGAAATCTGAAACGTTGGAGAACAATCCTCTGGAGAAAGATAGCGATGGGGAAGCCACTCCGTTTCGTCCAATGGAGGTTTTGAGAAAAACTCCGACTCATCTGACAGAGGTTCGGTGGCATCGCTCTCTAAATCGGAAATCTCCTTCCCTTCAAATTCGCTCTCATATTTTTGAGCTACATTGTTTTTGTATAGAGAAGCAGAACGCTCCACATCTGAAAACCAGCCGCTCCCTTCGCTATGAGCCTCTTCAGAGGAATCACAACTGGAATAACTTGAGGACACCCCTTCGGATAACGATGATGATGTATGAGAAATCAGCTCATTATCAGAATTGAATACAACTTTATAAACAGAACCAGCACATCCCGAAGACATAACAAACTCCTTAAAATAAACAACTTAAAGATTAATTCCATCCATCTTAAAGATCTCCAAAATTAAAGAGGACAAAAAAAATCGCCCCGGGGCCTCAAGCTCAAATTGACGAAAAAACAGCCCTTGCGTACAATGGCTTGCGTTATGGCGATCGTAGCTCAGTTGGTTAGAGTGCAGGTTTGTGGAACCTGATGTCGCGGGTTCGAGCCCCGTCGATCGCCCTTCTTTTTCACCTTCTCTAATACTATTCATAAATCGCTCTAATGATCATAATGAGGTCAACGCTGTTAGACTTTTAGGTAGGGTTGTATGTCGTCATTGGAAGCATTTATCATCGGTCTATTGCAAGGGATCACTGAATTTCTCCCTGTGAGTTCATCCGCTCATTTAAAACTCGCAAAACTCATCTTCGGGATTGAAAACTCCGAGTCGCAAGTCGTCTTCGATCTGATGTGCCACTTCGGAACACTGATCGCAGTACTGAGTTTCTTCCGCAAAGAAATTTACGCCCTGTTTACCGTCGAGCGGAAAAAACTAGGGCTGTTGTGCATCGCGACGCTCCCTCTTGCTCCCTGTTATTTTCTGCTTAAACCGTTAAGAGATTTTGCCTCCACTCCCCAATGTCTGGGCGTATGCGTGATCCTCACCTCTTTCATTCTTTTTCTTGGGGAAAAGTGGCGCGTGCGCCACGAGCGCAAAGCGACCTTTAAACGAGATCTTAAAGATGTGCTGCTCATCGGCACCTTACAAGCGAGTGCTCTTATCCCTGGAATTTCGCGCAGTGCATCGACCATATCCTGCGCCAGAGTTCTCGGATGGAAAGCAAAAGATGCCGTCGGCTTTTCTTTTTTGTTATCCATTCCGACAGTGATTGGCGGCAACTGCCTCGAACTTTTAAAAATCGCCCTCTCTAAGCAAGGGTCCATTCAAATCTCCCTTGGAACCTGTCTTATTGGCCTTCTTACCTCGTGCGGCGTTGGCCTTTTGATGGTGCGCATCGCATTGACCTTCTTACAAAAGGGGAATTTAAAACCCTTTGCATGGTATTGCTTATCTGCAGGGACACTGATGTATTTCTACCTTAATTTTTTCCGAGGATAGACCGATGGCTAAAGCCACTTTAGAAAAACAGAAAGTAAGCGTGCATTCAGAGGGCAAAGGGCTGATCTTCATCGGCGGCGCTTTGATGATCCTTTTATGCCTGCTCAGTTTTCAAACCGACGATCCTTCGAAAAACTGGCTAGGATTAATTGGGTGGAGCATCGGCTTTGGATTGAATTGGGCCTTTGGATTGAGCTCTTATCTCATCGTCTGTTTTTTAGGCTGGTTAGGATGGCAGTGGCTTCTTGGCCGTGAGATTCCCAATTTAACCTCGAAGCTCATCTATTTCTCTTTGAGTCTGCTCTCTTGCTGTTTACTGCTGAATCTCATCGCCGAAAAGATGGGACCGCTCACTGCAGGCCTCGAGCAAAAAATCTACACTGAATCGCTTTTTTTTGAACTGCCCTATCCCCATCGCACCACGCGCTATAACTTGGGCGGCGTTCCCTTTTATTATCTGTATTGCGACATGCCAACATTTCATCTGCAACGGCTTTTAAGCGATGTTGGAATTGCCATCACCTTTTCGATCACAGGACTCGTCTCCTTCCTCCTCCTCACTGAGATGCGCATTTTGCCTTTGTTTAAAGCTCTCTACACACAGACGAGAAAATTAAAGTCCCTCTGGATGGAAAAACAACAAACTTTTGAAGAGGCCCAAGAATTGCCCTCCATGCAGGAGAGATCCGCAGAAGAGATCGAAAGTTCGCTTACCAAACGCGCTCCTCAGCCTTTATATCAGCCGCGCAAAGAAAAAGAGATCGAGCCAAAAATCCGCACCATGCATGACAAAGAGCCCAGAGCTCCACATGGCGAAAACAAACCCCCAGAGCGCAACAGACGTCAGTCCGCGCTCAACGCGCAGCGCCTTGCCAACGGCGATTTTACAACCTATCAACTCCCGCCTCCCTCTCTTCTCAATCTGCCGAAAAAAGTCGACATGCCCCTGTTGAAAAAAGAGCTCAAGCGGCAAGCGGAAATCTTAGAAGAGACCTTGCTTAGCTTCGGCATCGAAGCGAAAGTAGGTGAGATCAACTGCGGACCTACCATCACCTCATTTGAAGTGCATCCCGCCATCGGTGTCAAAGTCCAGAAAATCAAAACGCTCGAGAACGATATCGCCCTGAACTTACAGGCGAAATCGATCCGAATCATCGCCCCCATTCCTGGAAAAGCCGCTGTCGGCGTCGAGATCCCCTCAATCTATCCGCAAGAGGTGAGCTTCAAAGAGCTCCTCCTTAACTACCATCAAAATCCGCGGAAAATGTTTATTCCGCTACTCCTCGGAAAAACAGTGGGCGGAGAAAATGTCATCAGCGATTTAGCAAAAATGCCCCACTGCTTGATCGCGGGCGCCACCGGTTCTGGGAAATCGGTCTGTATCAACACGATCATCATGTCAATCTTGATGAATGCACGGCCCGATGAGATCAAGCTCGTCATGATCGACCCGAAAAAAGTCGAGCTGACTCCATACACGAACCTCCCTCATATGATTGCGCCTGTCATTACAGAAGCGCATGGAGCTTACTCCGCACTCAATTGGCTCGTGAAAGAGATGCAGACTCGCTATGAGATTCTCAAACAACTTGGCGTGCGCAACATCAGTGCATTTAATAACAGACAGATCAACGCCGAATTTGAAGCCTCACTCAGCCTTCCTATCCCCGTTAAAATGCACGGCATCGTCGCTATTATTGACGAGTTTGCCGACCTGATGATGGCCTCGAGCTCCGATCTCGAAACCCCCATTGCACGCATCGCGCAAATGGCCCGTGCCGTCGGGATCCACTTAGTTCTCGCCACTCAGCGTCCATCCCGTGAAGTGATCACAGGCCTTATTAAAGCCAACTTCCCCACTCGCATCGCCTTTAAAGTCGCTAGCCGCATCAACTCACAGATCATCCTCGATGAGCCTGGCGCTGACAGCTTACTTGGCAATGGCGATATGCTCTTCTTGCCACCCGGCACATCGACCTTGATGCGCGCGCAAGGCGCTTACATCAGCGATGACGAGATCGTTAAAGTCGTCAACTTCATCTGTGATCAAGCTCCCCCTAGCTTTCAAATCGAATCTTTCGATAAGATGAAAATTGAAGACAATCTTGAGTCCCTTGGGGGCGATGATAGTGCGCGCGATAGCATGTATGAACAAGCATACTCGATCGTCGTCGATACAAAAACCGCTTCGACCACGTTTTTACAGCGGAAACTCAAAATTGGTTACGCACGAGCAGCTTCTCTTATGGATGAGCTCGAGGCTAAAGGCATCATCTCCTCTCAAGAAGGAGCTAAGCCCCGTCGGATCCTGGTAGACAGCCCGATGATGCCAAAAAAGATGCACCCTTATGATAAAGAGGAAGAGCTTTTTGAATAACGACAAAAATCCGCTGGACAAAACTGAAGAAAAGGCCGCCATCGATCAAGAGCTCCTGCCACGCCTCAAGCTCATGGGATACATTCTGTTCGGGTTCAGCCTTTGCGCCATCGCTTATACCTTCTTTGAACAGCCCTCACCCTCCTCAGAATTTGCTGAGCTCGAAACCCTCGAAGAAGAATTCGAAGAGATGCTCCAGGTGCGCTACTTTAACTCGTACATTGTAGCAAGTAGCTTTATCACCGTCGGCTCCGTCCTTTTCTTATGCGCCTGGCAAAAGCAGCGCACTTTGCGCTCTCAACAAAAAAAGTAATATCTTTTTTTTCAGTCCCTGCTAACATGAAGCTAAAAGCATAAGTCTTCATGGCAGCAAAAAAACACAAGATCTTAATTGCAGACGCGGATCGCAAACTCCATCGGCTCCTGCGCGCGCATAAAACAGCCAGTCAATACCACATCGAATCTGCGTATACCGGCCACGAATGTTTGCAAAAAATCGATCATTTTAAGCCAGACCTCATTCTCATCGACCTGCTCCTTCCTCAAATTCATGGAATCGAGATCTTGCGCAAAGTCAAAACAGATCCGCGCACCAATCAAGTCGGCGTCTTTATCCTGTGCTCTAACGTCATGATCCAAAACTACCACTCAGCCATCAAACAAAAAGCAGATGACTTTATTGAAAAGCCTTTCGATTTTCCCGCTCTCTTCACATGCATCCACCAGTTCTTCACCGGAAAATTAAAGCCCACTTTGCATACCGCGCTCGATTTTGAAAAAGAAGGCAAACACTGCTACTTACCTAAACTCCACGCATCAGGCTCCTATCTCAAATTCTGGGGAACGCGCGGTTCCAATCCCGTTTCCGGCCCCGATTACGTAAGGTTCGGCGGCAATACCTGTTGTTTGGAAGTGCGTCATGGATCAGATCTTCTCGTCTTCGATGCAGGAACCGGAATCCGCCCCTTTGGCACCATCTTAGAAGCTTCCCGGCCCAAAAACGTCCATCTCTTTTTTAGCCACACTCATTGGGATCACCTCGCCGGCTTTCCCTTTTTCCCGCCGATCTACGACCCCGAATGCACAGTCACGATCTACAGCCCCATCGGCTTTGAAAAAACCACGCGCGAAATCTTCACTGAAATGCTCGCCTATGCGTACTTCCCCGTACGTCTCGATGAAATGCGAGCCAAACTGATCTTTAAAGATCTGCATGAAGGAGAAGTGTTAGAAATCAACAACTTCGAGGTGAACACCCATTACGCCTACCATCCCGGAGCGACCCTCTGCTTCAAAATCCGATCCAACAAAGTCACCTTCGGCTACGTCACTGATAATGAGCTCCTCATGGGCTATCACGGAAATCCCAGTTTACTTGCAAAAAGCAACCCCATCCTCGCCCCCTACTTAAGCCAGATCAAGTTCTTTGAAGGCTGCGACTTCATTATCCACGAAGCGCAGTACACCCCGCAAGAATACCTCACAAAAGTAGGCTGGGGACACTCCTCGATTGTCAATGCGACAGCCCTCATCAAACACGCCGACATCTCCGAGTGGATCATCACCCACCACGATCCACGGCACACCGATCAAGAGCTGCTCAAAAAAATGCAGATGCAATTCGACATCCTCGACGACTGCAAAGTGAAATGCAGAGCACGGATGGCTTTCGACGGGATGATTATTCCCCTTTAGAATTGAAACCCACGGCTGATCTGATCTTGAAACGCAATAGAAACCTCTGTCCCAGCTCCCAGACTCAAAAGCTTCTTCTGGACAATCTCTAAAGCAAGCTCTGGAGCATTGCACTCGCTAGACAAATGCGCCAAATGCACATGCTTTAATCCCGGATGATAAATCTGCTGAAGCAACTCTGCGCACTCTTCATTCGACAAATGCCCCTGACGGCTGAGCACCCTTTGCTTATAGACAGCAGGGCGCGGGCACGCATGCACCATCGCAGGTTGATGATTTGCCTCGAGATAAAGATAATCACACTGTTTCAACTGATTCGCCACAAGCGTCGTTGCAAATCCTAGATCGGCACAGAATCCCAGCTTTAAGCCACACATACGCATCGTAAATGCAACAGGATCGACCGCATCATGCTGAATGCTAAACGGGTGCACTTCAATGTCCCCATATTCAAACGTCTCGCCTGTTGAAAAGATCTTCAGTTTCAGCTGCTCATCAATGATTGCCATCAACGCTTTTGCCGTATCGCTATTGGCAAGCACAGGAATTCCATAACGAGAGGAAAGAGTACCGAGCGCACGAATGTGATCGGAATGTTCATGAGTGACTAAGATCGCATCAATCTGACGGATATCGACACCGATCAGCTTAAGCCGTTCGGTAATCATCTTTGCACTCAAGCCGGCATCGATCAGAATCTTCGTCGCCCCTGTTCCAATGTAAATGCAATTCCCTTTCGATCCCGATGCCAACGGGCAAAATCCAATCATGTGTGCGCTCCGATATATTGTGCGCACTGTTGTACCAAGAGTCACCACCTAGCGCAAGAAAAAAACAGAACCGTTCGCTCTTGAAATGAGCGAACGGTTGCGAATCGAGTTCTTACTTAATGATTGTTAAGAGAGGGCGATATTGAGAGAGTTCATCCAGAGCGGCTTGATCGGCATCTGTCAACGTAACGCCATTTAAACGCAGACGTGTCAGCTCACCAAAATCCTTCAGAGCAATCAAAATCTCAGCGAGGTCGGAAATCCTGTCATTGTAACTCAAATCGAGGCCAGTCAGTGTTTTTGACGACGCGCGCAGAGCTTGTGCAAATTGTCTTCCGTCGAGTGATAAAGTTCGGTTTGGTTCTTGATCAGGCGTTTCTGCCTTTTTGTGAACACTAGTATTCCAGGCATCGATAATATTGAAATTGCTAACATAGCTGCCAGATACAGCAAGGGTTGTCGAATAAGGATACGTACTAAAATACATGCAGGCTAAACTAGTGTATTCCTCTGAATTTCTTGCACAAAACCAAGGAATAAGAGGCTGGGGGGCATAAACGCGTTCTGTGAAACCAGCAGGTTGGACGCTCATAATCACCTCATTGTTGAATTGTTGCGAAACGTTAGAACGAGCAATGTTTTACTCCCCCTCTTAAAAATTGAGCAAGTCTTTAATATCACGAACAGATTAATTGAAAATTATATTTTACCATCAATTGATGTTAGTGCGTAAATGCAAAGTTTTACCACAGAGAAAGAAGTTCTCTTTCTACTCTCTGTGGTAATATTACATACACAAACAACAACACAACGCAAACTACTTCGAAGATAAACACATTTAATATCACATCTAAAAACAGAAAGAGTTTGACAAAATATCACACAAATAAATTATACATAGAAATACAGCATCAAATTTACTGATTTTTAAGATGCGACAAGGAAAACAAGAAAACAAATCAAACAAAACACAAGTAGTTTTAAAGACCAAAACAAAGGCAAAACTATGATTAGATCGGGAGAAGAGATTTTAGCGGATATCGAAGCGACTCTTGATCAGCTCATCCGCAATGCAGAAACAATAGACACTGTCATTCCAGATACCCTCTTTACAAATGAGCTCCAGGCATTGCAAAAGACGCAAGAGAGCTTGCTTGCACGTCTCTTGCACATGAATGATCTCTTGGATGACGATCAAAAAAAGCAACGGGCACGTAAAGATCCCGAAAAGTATGCAACGGTTGAACACAAAGTAGAAGAATTCGGAAAGTTGACAGCACGCATTATCCGCTATGTGGCAGATGATTTTAAGCGCGTTAAAAACCGAAGCGACAAACAGCCCAAGATCGGCCGGAACCGAAAAAAGAAATTCGGTTAATTGCGTAGCGAATACGGAATAAACACAATCTCCCCTTCATCGCTCTTAGCATTCGTTCCTTTGCGCAGGTATTTAAACACACTGGAGAATAACTCAAACAGCTCTTTCGCTTGGCTCGTCCCTCGAATTTCATAGATCCCTTTATTGGGGTCAAAGAAATAGCTCAAATCATCTGAGATCTTAATCCACGCTGTTGCATGGCCATACTCTTTTCCATATTTACCAAAACCTAAGAGATAAGCGCCTGAATCTAAGTCTTCAAAATCGCAGAGTGTTCTCACAGGTTTTGAAAGTAAATCCTTAGCAACGAGCTGATGCGCATGGTAGCCCCCAGAAAAAAAAGCCCGTTTTTTTTCCCCTGCTTTCGGTTCAACAGCTTCAATTGTTGCCCAGGGCATTCCAATCTTAAGATCGAGAATCTTGCCCTTCTTTAAAACTAAGCTCTGGAGCAAGACAGCCTCTTTTCCCGCGCCCTTTTTAAATTGCTCACCTAAAGCCAGCATGTGCGCCTGAGGATCAGGAAATTGATGACGCGTCTTTAAATACAAATTCAAAAACCAAGCCACCTGCCCCTGACAAATTCCTTCGTAATGCTGAAATTTAATGACAGGCTTGATCTGACGAAGCCTTTTTTGGATGCGCGGGTCTGATGTTGGCAAAGGAGACTGTTCATTTAAGTGATTCCCTTCTGCACTCGGACGATTGATCGATTTCATCAATTTGACAACACTTTTCGGGACCTCCTCATCAAAGCCTCGGTTCAGCCAGTCTGCGCGATTTTTTAGCGTGACGGCAAGAGCCTCTGCTCCGCAATGGGAAAAAATTTCCGCATACGACCTCAAAACGAATGCCAGAATATGCCGAAAGGGAGCCGTGAGCCATTGGCATACGCTCCACCTTCCGCTCAAGAGCGCTTGTGCAGGCTGAGTCTGAATTTCACCCTCTTTGGGGCGGTGATTCAACACCTGTTGTATCGATGGAGAATGACGCAAGAAATGCTGGATCCCATTAAAAGAACTCAGATCAGGTTTTTGTATAGAAGACATAAACCACCAAAATTATAAAATTTTCAGCAATTATAACAAAACAGAACAAAAACACAAACTAAACAAATTACTACATCATTTACTCTACCATTGATTAAATCCTCCTCTTCTCGTATAAAATTTACCGCGTCTAACCTCTTAAAGGAGAATACCCATGGCTGCTAAAATTGTCCCCCCCCCTGCTGCAACGCCACAAATTTATTTTGATTTAAAGAAGACTTCCGATGCATCCATATGGAAATGCATCGACATTATTGTAAAAAACAATAGTCACGTCGCAGAGTCTATTAACTCGTGGAACAGTCGAATCCTTGATCCAACATTTCAGCCTACAAGCGAAACTCTAGCATCTCTTAAGAGGCTGCTAACCAAATTGATCAGCCATACGCAAAACCTAAAAATACTGGATGACTCATTTCTCAAAACACTCCAAGTAGATCCGCCTATTTTCTGGAATACGAAGTGCGTTAAGCCCTGTATCGAAGCTAGCCAAGAGATTCACAAAGTCATCATGCCCTTGATCTCAAAACTCATGCAAAATTTAAGAGACAACAAACCCCTCTCTGAAACGCATAGCGTTTCTACCGAACCTTCCGATACAGAATCTTTAGGCGGTTTCTTTGAAAAAGCCTCCCACTGCACTGCACAAGCTCAAGAAACACACCAGCGGCTTTTAGCAAATGTAGAACAACTTCCCGCCTTTAACGAAGCCTCCTTTAAAGAGACGATTGCACGATTTACATTCCCAACAGATGACTTACCAATGCTCGCTGAAAGCACGTTAGGAGAACTCATTGAGCGTCTAGAAAAAGGAGAACGCTTGACCTGGGAGACTGGAATTCGGGACATTAGGACTCTGACAAATTGGATGGTTTGCTCTGACGACTCTCTATGTTCGGACATTCGTGAGGATCGGATTTTTGATCAGGCAGCTGTTCAACACCCAGCAGCATTGCTAGACATCCTTAGAGCCAGCCTAAAGGCAATGGATCCTTCCTACCAAATACCGAGCACAAGCTCCTCCTCTCAAGGGAGCTCCCAGCCGTCCGTTCCTCCCGGAACACCTTCTGTGTGGATCATAAGACAACACAGATTCTCCGTGCCCAGCACACAATCAAGATACCTGGACGGATACCTCCACTTAAATCCGCTTAAAGCCATTTATGATAAATTATCCCGCAGGGAGCTTGCGAATCGTGAAGAGAGACAAGAGATCTACAGAGGGATCAATTGGCTGCATGGATATGAAGGTCCTGAACTCAAGACGGATACGGCAAGAGAAGATTACATTAAGTACTACCAACGCAATCCTCCCCTGCTACTAGATGCACTCAAAGTCATTCTAACAGCCCACGGAATGAACATAGCGTTTGTACCTCCGGGAACACCATCCAATTGGGAAGTGACTGGGGAGCTGGGAAAACGCACCTTTTCTGTACCCAAAATACAATCGATCCACCTTACAGACGCCTATTTGAATCAACTCAAGGCCGTCTACGAAAAACTGATGGGTCAGACCGGAGATACACACACAAAAACGACCCCAGAAGAGAGGCAACGGATCTACGATGCGGTCGACTGGCTCCATGGCTACGAAGACCCTGAAATCACAACAGACGACGCAAGGCAAGACTATAAAGAGTACTATCAGTACAATATCCCGAAGCTATCGGAAGCGCTTAAGACCGTTCTCGTCGCTCATGGGAAAATTGCTTCTAGCTCCTCGTCGTCAAGCTCTATGCCGCCGAGTTCCTCTCCTGCTAAACCTGTAGAAGAGCGCTACTGGGATTTTTTATAAGGAACAAGACCGCAGGGAAAATTTTCCCTGCGGTATTCCTTTTAGCCTAACGGATATCGGGTAACACTCTTTCCGAAAGCGGCTGAACTGCACCGATCACATGAGAAATCCACTCTTTAATTTCAGGCTGATTCGCTGCACCGAACCACAATCCAAACTGCATGTTTTCTTGCGGGTCACTTGCTTGCGTAATTCGGATGGCAAAAGCAAATTCCTTTCCCTGATTGTCATTAAAAAGATAGTAAGCACCGACAAGTTGACGTTCCATAGAGACGCTCTTAAGCGGACAGTCAAAAAGATGCGCTGGATAAGCGGCTTGGTTCTCCTGATAAATATCCAAAGCTTCTTGAGGGCGTTTATCGGCCCCTTCTGCATTCGGATAAACAACGTAGAGATCTCCGCCCTCGCGTAAAAAGTCTCGAATGGTGGTCGCTCGCTCCTTGACTGTAGAAATGCTCTCTGAATTCCCTGCAACCGAGGGATGAACAACGCCCTCTGGAATCACTTTCTCCTTAATACACAGCGGCGTTGCTGGCAACGGAGTATGAATCACTCCCCTTAAGTTACGAATCTCACCGCGTTTTAATTGTTCTGAAAGGACATGCTCGACGATCGCTTGTAAATGCACATAAGGTCTAACCTTTGGATCTGCATCGACAACTTCAAAAACGCCCTGATCAACAAGCGTTGTCCAGGCACTTTTCAAGGCTTCTTTGCAGTCTGAAAACTGCTCTGCCTTAAGGGCAAAAGAAACCTCTGTATTTATTTGCTGAACCAACAGATCTTTATGCGACAAAATTACAGAAGCATCTGTATTTTCTGATGAACGGGATGAGACTGCGGCCATAGTTCTTTCCTTATATATAGGGTTAACAAAGATAAGGGAAAAACATACTCCTAAGGCTATTAATTGCAAATCAGATTATCTCCACATAATTCAATTTTCAGTAAAAACGTAGCTCGCACGATTTAAGCCTTTCGCAGTTGACATGGAACAAAACCGATCCTGTTCTCCTTCGCCACGCGACCTTCGTTGGATTCAGCTAAATACTTGATCACATCCGCAAACAATGTAAAGGCAGCCTCCCCCTGTTGGGTACCTTTAATTTCATAAATGCCATCATTAGGATCGAAAAAATAGCTTAAGTCATTTGAAACTTTAACGAAGGCAGTAGCATGCCCAGGAAAGCCCAACTGGTAAGCTCCTAAAGGAAGCTTTTCAAAACGGCGGATTGCCGAGGGCAATTGCAATTGAATCGCCTCATTGTCCAGCTTAAGCAACTTCTCGAACCATTTTTGTTTCGGCATCCCAATTTTCAGATCGAGAAGTTTTCCGCCTCGTATAAACAAACTCTGAAGCAAAACGGATTCCTGCGGCCCACCCTGTTCAAAGAGTTTTCCCAATGCCATCATATGAGCGCTCGGATCGGAAAACTGTTGACGTGTCTGCAAATACAACTTCAAAAACCAATTGGCCTCTCCTCGGCAAATCCCTTGGTGATGCTGGAACTTGATGATCTGTTTAGGTGTAAAAAGACGTTTTTGTAATCGCGGATCAGTGACCTCAATGGGGGCTAACTCATTCAGAGGGCGGGCTTTTACACTCGGGTTATTCTTCGTCGAGATGAGATGAGTGACTCCCGGAATAGCCTTAGAGACATCAGGATCGTTTCTGAAATACCATGCAGAAATAAATGAAATAGGAAATGCGATTGCAAATGAGATTGCAAATACAAACATAACCGCGCTATGCAAGACAATAGCCGCTGCACCAATTACAATCGGCAGCAGTGCAATCGGCAGCACAATCCATCTTCCACAGAAATTTCTTGCGCCAGGATTATTTTCGGCAGAGCAATTGCTGTTTCGATGGCTCAGAACTTGCTGAACCGCAGTGGAGCTGTTTAGAAGATTTTTAACGCCTTCATAAGAAGTAAGCTCCGAAGTATTAATAATACTCATAATTTCACCATTAAATCACAAAATAATGGAAATATTAACAGAATAGAATAAAAAATCAAACGAAACTTATTTCTACAAAGAATAGTGGTAAAAAAATATAAAAATTCGCAATTAATACTGCGCAAGAGCGCGGACTGCAAGCTCGATGTCTTTGAGCTGCGGCAGCACCTCATCTTCGAGCACTTTACAATACGGCACCGGGCAATCTTTGCCGGCGACACGACTGATCGGCGCATCGAGGTAAGTAAAGGCCTCTTCCATGATACGGGTAGCCACTTCCGCGGAAAAACCGCAGTTACGGGCAGCTTCTTGAGCGACCACACATTTGCCCGTTTTACGCACAGAGGCGAGAACGGTTTCCATGTCGAGAGGAACAAGGGTGCGTAAATCGATGATTTCGACAGAGATCCCCTCTTGGGCGAGTTTCTCAGCGACTTGCGATGCCATGAAGACCATCATACCCCAGCAGACAAGAGTGACATCATCGCCGGAACGGACCACTTTCGCCTTTCCAAAGGGAAGCCATTCTTCGGGCTTCGGCTCGGGACGCGCGCAGAAGACGCGCTGGCGGTAGAGCGCTTTATGTTCTAGGAAGATGACGGGATTGGGATCACGGATCGCTGTTTTTAAGAGGCGTTTCGCATCAGCAGCGTTGCTAGGAACAACCACTTTCAACCCCGGGCAATGCGCGAGATAGGCTTCAACGCTCTGAGAATGATACGGGCCGCCCTGAATATATCCACCGTAGGGCATCCGGATCACAACAGGGCAATTCCATTCCCCGTTGGAGCGGTAATAGTAGCTAGAGAGTTCGTTAAAGAGCTGATTGATTGCTGTCCACATGTAATCGGCGAACTGGATTTCAACAACAGGTTTAAATGACCCGACAACAGACAGTCCAATCGAGACGCCCACAATGGTCGACTCTGCTAAGGGAGAATTAAAGCAGCGGTGTGCGCCGTGTTTTGCGGTCAGATTGCGTGTGATTCCAAAAACGCCCCCTTTTCCATGCGCGACATCTTGTCCGAAGACGATGATGTTCGGATCGCGCTCCATCTCTTCATCAAGAGCGTGGTTGAGAGCGTCCATCATGACGATGCTGTCAGGAGAGGAGCTTGAATCTTCTTCAGTAAACAATGTAACGGGAGCTGGATCAGAAGGTTTAAACACTCCTTCTGCAGCTGATTCTTTCGGAGGAAACGGCACTTGATCCGCTTCGACAGCGGCGGCTTCCACGAGCTGAAAACAGCGGGCGCGGAACTCTGTGAGCTCTTCTGTCGAGAGGAATCCTTTTTCAAGGATCCACTGCTCAAAACGAGGCACTGGATCTCTTTCTTTATCGAGTTCCACACAGGTTTGATCTTTATATTTTGCAGGATCATCGCTACTGCTATGCGGTCCAATACGCGGTACTTTTGCGACAACAAGGCTGGGTCCCTCGCCTGCACGCCCTCTAGCGACTGCTTGAGCGAGCGTTGAGGAAACCTCTTCGTAATCACAACCATCAATATCAAAGACAGCAAGTCCTGCGTAACCTTGAGCGACTTTTGCAATTGATCCACCTGTTGTCTGATTAGAGACAGGCATCGAAATCGCCCATCCGTTATCTTGAATGACGAAAATGACGCTTAAGCGATGCAGACAGGAGAAATTGAGCGCTTCGTGAAAATCCCCTTGAGATGTCGATCCATCTCCGCCAGAGACATAGACCACTTCATCTTTACCTTGTAACTGAACCCCTTTTGCCACGCCGACCGCTTGTAAAAATTGAGAGCCAACAACGCTCGATTGGCAGGGAATTCTAAGAGCGCGATGAGAAAAATGTTCAGGCATCATCCTTCCCCCCGAGTGATGGGGAACTTGACGCGTCAAAAAAGAACCAAAGAGATCATTCATCGGACAGCCGAGACCGATCGCAAAGCCGCGATCGCGGTAATAAGGCAATCCCCAATCTTTTCCAGGAATCAGACTCAACGCGCTCACAGCACCAATCATTTCATGTCCGTGAATTTGCAAATGGAACGTACCGCCTTTGTTTTGGCGCACGAGCTTTTGCATTTTTTCATCCATTAAACGGGTGAAATAGATCGCTTCTAAAGCTCTTAAACTTCTTTCTTTGAGCGTCTCAACTTCTTCTTTTAGATCAATTGACATCTTTACGACTTCTTCTTCTGTTTTTTAGACTGAATGGGGGTCACTGTTTTCATACCAGGCTTCTTCTCTTCCGCGGATTCTGGCTTGAGAGAACGCTCTTTTTTCTTGCCAGGCAAAAAGCCTTTCACGACATCCATAATCGTGGACTTCTCTTCCTCTGGCTTAGGAGGCACTTGCTTTCCGATCGTACGGATAAAGCGATCTTCTTTTGCAGAGCCTGTGATCTCTTCGATCTCGGCTAAGCGGCTTGACAAGTGGCGTAGGGATTCCAATCGCTCGGACAATGCCTGAAGCTTCGTATCCACTTTAACACGAGAACTTCCGCGTAAGTTAGCCAAGAGCTGCGCTTCTGTATCAAACTTCGCAGAGAAGGTAACGCTTGCGGCACTTGTGATTTCTGGAAGATAGAGAAAAAGACGGCACATCGGCGGCACTGTCGTATACATATCAATAGAGACCTGAGGCTCCATCTCCACCTTGACCACTTGCTTAGGAGGTCTTCCTCGCTTAGGTCGTGGGTTGAGCGCTTCATTCGAGTAATAGGTTTTAGACTTAGCGAGCAAAATTTCGCGCGAGGCCACGACATCTTTCGGCACTTTTGCGTCGAACAAATGACGCTTGAGTTTTTCCATCATGTTCTTATTCAAATCGAGGTCTTCTTCGAAGACAAATTGGATCTGCTGCGTGCGAAGCCATTCGATGATCCGGATGCGCGAGCGCTCTAAGTAATATTGCTGCCATTTTTCCAATTCGGTCAAATGGTCGTAAATGAACTCTAAGAAATTTTCTCGGGCTTCTTTAGACTGGATGATATCGAGAAGCTTTTCCTTCGTATCGATGTCATACACCTTCTCATTCACAAACCCTTCCATGAACTTCTTCGTCTCATAAAAGGTCATTTTTGGAAGTAAGCAGTACCGCTCTCTGTTGGTAAAGAGTTCTTGCTCTAAGTCTTCGAGTTCTTTTAACCCTTTATCCAGGTCCACATAAACGATGAAGCCTTCGACTTTATCGAGATAGAAATCCCGTTCATCATCCGATTTTGCAAAAGCGTCCATGAGTCGATGGTAGCGCAATAGGAGTGGATTCTGAGCGCGAGGAAATTTTGACATAAACAATCCCTTTTAAAATGGTGAGAATAACACAAGGGGGGATCCTGGTTCAAGGACAATTTGCCGCTCAAAAACAAAGAAATATACCGGCCGATACAAAAAGACCCGCCGCGAGCGCTTGCACTCAGGGCGGGACACTTAGACTAAATATTTTCCTTGAAATTAAAGATATGAATCTAACAATAAGCAAGTTACATTAATTTTCTAAAATTTTAAAATACATTCAGTTGTCAAAATTTGACAAGTGTACTACACTGTGTTACAATTATGAAAAGACTGATTATCCAAACCAAACTATTTTCGAGCGATCTAGATAAGCTGGTAGCGGGAAATAAACTATTGATCACCGACTATGAAGCGTTAGAAAGGCTGCTCTTAACAGATCCTGAAAAAGGCGACTTGATCAAAGGAACAGGTGGATTAAGGAAAATCAGATTAAAATCTTCCTCTTAAGGGGAAAAGCGGAGGATTCCGAGTCTGTTATTTTGATTTCCCTGAGAAAGAACAACTATTTTTCGTGGTAATCTATGGAAATAATAAGCAAGAAAACATATCGCAAAGCGACAAAGAAATATTCAGGAAACTCATTGAAAAAATCAAAAAAAAATAAACCCATGAGTGCTGTTTCCAAGAAAATACAAAAAGGGCTAGAAGAAATCTTCGAATACACACAAGGAAAAAGAACATTACGAACAAAACTCATCGAACTTCCCGAACCTCCTCTAGAATATGGAGCTAAAGAAATTAGACAAATTCGAGAAAAAGGAGACTATTCTCAAGGCGTTTTTGCCATCATCTTAAACGTCAGCAAACGAACAGTTCAATCTTGGGAATCTGGATCTCGTTCTCCTAGCCATTCCGCACTTCGACTTCTCGAGATTATTGATAAGGGTATTTATTGTCCCAGCACTTTGGCATAGATTATTTTTCACCTTCCAGATAGGCTTTTATAGGCATTATTATCAGTCGCAGTCGTGGAACAGATAGCCATATTTCGATATAAATGATTCTATCTTAGATTTAACGTCTGCACTTCCTTGATTTTCATAAATTTCTTTTACAGCTTGTAACATTTCAGTATTTTGATTAAAAATCTCCTCATCGAAATGACTTTGCAAGCACTTTTTCACAACTGAATAAAAAAAGGTATTGTCATTTGATTTTAGAAACTCAAAACTTGAAGGATCGTCTTCTTTTAGTCTCGCAAATCCGAAATCTATGAAATAGTATCGGTTTTTGAAGTGATCATACATGATGTTTCTTCGATGAATATCCCCATGTACAACTCCTGCGGAATGCATCTCACGTATTTGTATTGCCAATTGGTCTAGCATGAGAATTTTTTCCCAAAATGAAAGTTTCGAGTTTAACTGGGATAAAGTGACAGAGAGATATCGGAGGATCACAGCGTTGGGTAGATCAGTGCTTTTTATGTAGTGTTTAAAGGAGGGGCAGTTATTTTTTAAAAATGCACACGCTTTTTTTTCTTGTTGATAGATAGAGAGTTGTCTAGGAATCGTTGTTTGAAAAAACACCTTCACAACCTTGGTCTTATGCCGAGGATCTTTGGGCTTGAGTTCGAGTGCTGCACTTGTCGTTCCCGTTTCGAGAATTTCGCCATATTCATATTCAGTTTTAAACACTGAATCGTTTTTCTTTTTTGTTCGAAAAATCGTTCCAGAGCTGTCTTTTTCCCAAACGACTGATTTAATACCTGAACTTATTGATGCAGCCATATTCTACTCTTCTTTGATTACACAATAACACCAACTATACACATTTTTTAAATAAAAAACAATTCGTATTTTATTGTATTTTTTCACAATTAATTTTTTAAATTATGCAACAAAAGAATAGCGACCTATGCAAAAAGACACGCCTCGCAGCAGGTCTATGCGCGAGGCGGGTCTTTTAGAATAAAGAATTATTTAAAATCAGAGATTACTATCTAGCAAATGATAACATTTCAAATAGTGCTGGCGGTTGATAACCAGGAACTACGACATAGTCCTCTTCGGAATTAGGGGCGCTCACCCTTGCTCTCCACGCTTCATAATTCGTTAAAGCCACTCCATTTAACCCTAATTGCTGACCAGTTAAGCTCCTAATATCTCTTTCCGGCTGAAGAGCTGCTCTTTGAGAAGGACGGAGAAGTCTTAACACAAAAGCAGTAATCGCTGTTCCTAAGTCACTCAGTTTTCCAGGGAAATCTAAAGCGATTAAGCAATTATACGTCCCAGCGGGAGAAAAAGAAAAATGCGAATTTATTTGATTTGAAAACACATCATCACCGATTTTAATATTTATATTATCTTGCGAAAATTATTATATCACATTTATAATATAAATATCAATGCAAATCGTTAATTAGACTCATTTTACAGATCAATAGACTAATAAGCTAATAATCAATGACTTACACAACTTGACCTTGTCTCCTTCGTCTGCCCATTGACTTTATCCATCAAAAACCCCATCATCATATCTATTTTAAATTCCGCTATTGCAAGGATAGAAATCTTATGCTCGACATGCGACTGCTACGGACCCAAAAAGAGGCGATCGAGGCAAAATTAAAAACCAAAGATCCCGCTGTTAACCTCTCCCCTATTCTCGCTCTTGACGAGAGGATCCGCGTCATTAAGACAACGGTCGAAGAACTCAAGGCGTCCCGCAACCACTTATCCAAAGAGATCGGCGAGAAAAAACGGCTCAAACAAGACACGACAGAGTTGATGAGTGAAGTGGCAGGTCTTGGAGACAAAATCGCCATTTTAGATCAGGAACTTGGGCTTTTGGAAACAGATCTTACACACCAACTCGCCTGCCTTCCCAATCTTCCGCGCGATGAGATCAAAATCTCTCCCGATCCTAAAGACAACGTCTGCATTAAAACGTTTGGAGAAAAAAGAGAGTTCTCTTTTGCGTTTAAAAACCATGTCGAGTTAAACGAAACGCTGCATCTTTTTGACTTTAAGCGCGCTGCTAAAGTTTCTGGAAGCGGCTGGCCTGCTTATCGCGATGTTGGAGCGCGTCTCGAATGGGCGCTCATCAATTACATGATCGATACGCATTTAGAAAACGGCTTTACCATGTGGATGCCTCCTCATCTCGTGCGTCCTGAGATGATGTTCGGCGCAGGACAACTGCCTAAGTTTGAAAAACAACTGTTTAAAATCCACGACGAGGATTATCAGCTGTATTTGATCCCCACCTCTGAGGTAGCACTCAACGGTCTGTATTACGATGAGATTTTAAAGGAAGAGGATCTTCCGTTCAAATACATCGCGTACACTCCATGCTTTAGAAGAGAAGCCGGAGCTGCAGGTTCTCAAGAGCGCGGCTTGATCCGCATGCACCAATTCAATAAAGTCGAAATGTTTTGTTTTGCAACACCCGATCAAAGCGATCAGATCTTCGATGAAATGATGGCAAGTGCTGAACAGATTTTGCAAGGCCTCAACATCCACTACCGCAATATGCTGCTTGTGACAGGCGACATGTCTTTTGCTGCGGCAAAAACAATCGACATCGAAGTGTGGCTGCCCGGTCAAAACCGCTACTATGAAGTTTCTTCTGTATCGCATTGCACAGACTTTCAAGCGCGCAGATCGCAAATCCGTTTCCGCCACAAGGATGAAAAGCCAGAGCTCGTCCATACGCTTAACGGCTCTGGACTCGCAACGTCGCGACTCATGGTGGCTCTTTTAGAAAATAATCAAAATGAAGATGGCTCTGTGACCCTTCCTGTGGTATTACATAAATATTTGAATGGAATGAAAGAGATTAAACCGATCTAGAGGTTCTATGGCGCACATTCTCTCCGACTTTAAGGCGTTTTTGGATGAATCCCCCACGTCTTGGCATGCGGTCTTACAACTGGGCAACCGGTTTGCGATCCGCGACTTTATCCCGCTGAAGGAAGGGGAGAAATGGGATTTGGAGCCGGGAAAACGCTACTTTGTTTCGCGCGGAGGCGCATTATGCGCATTCTCTCTTCCGGAAGAAAAGCCGCTTCAAGCGATTTTGTTAGCATCGCATACAGACAGCCCTAGTCTTAAGCTTAAACCAGAACCTGCCTTCCAAAAAGAGAACATGCATCTTTTAGGGGTGGAAACTTATGGCTCACCACTTCTCTCTTCGTGGCTCAACCGCGACTTGTCCCTTGCAGGAAAAGTCGTTGTCCTCAACGCTCAAGATGAGGTCGAAGAAAAGCTTGTCTTCATCGACGATGCCCTCTTGTTTATTCCACAACTCGCCATCCATCTCGATCGAGAAGTGAATGAAAAAGGGCTTCTGCTCAATAAACAGGATCATCTCTGTCCGATTATTGGACTATGCGATGAATCCACGGATTTACGCTTCTCTTTAGAGGCGCTTCTGAGACGCCACCTCGTATTTAACTCTCTGATTTCTTTCGAACTCTTTTGCGTCCCCATTGAGCAAGCGCGCTTTGTCGGATCAGATAATGAGATGATTGCCTCATACCGTCTCGATAATCTCGCAAGCGCACATGCCGCTGCAACTGCAATGGCCATGCAGCCTTCTGCTCCCAAGAACACGTTGCAGATGGCCTTCTTTTATGACCATGAGGAAATCGGATCCCACTCCAAAGAGGGCGCTGCCTCCCCATTTTTAAATGAAACGCTCATGCGCGTATGCCACGCGCTGCATCTCAGTATGGAAGAGAAACTTCTTCTCAAAAACCGCTCGCTATGTGTTTCGATCGATATGGCACACGCACTTAATCCCAATTATCCTGAAAAACACGACCCTCAGCATGCTCCGCTTTTAGGAAAAGGGATTGCGATCAAATACAATGCGAATCAAAAATATGCGACAAACGCCTTTTCAGCAGCAGCCATCATTCTTGCCTGCAAACAGCTCAACCTTCCCTATCAATCCTTTGTCTGCCGATCTGATCTTCCGTGCGGGAGCACCGTCGGGCCGATCATTGCAGAATCAACTGGGATTGCGACAGTGGATATTGGCTCCCCTCAGCTTTCGATGCATTCGGTGCGCGAAGTGATGGCTTGCCAGGACCACATGGACATGTGCCATCTCCTTTCCCATCTCGTGAAGGAGTATTAATCCATGACTACGCCTCCCTATGATCATTTCGAAGGCAAGCCGGTTATTGACCATCTAAAAGAAGCGAGATCACGCGGGGCGATGGCCTCTGCAGAAATCCATGGAACGGAGATGCCGGGACATCATGCAGCGGCGGCCGACGCGACAAAAGAGACCGCTCTCGCGCTGCTCATCCTCTGGGCGATCTGCGTGCACTTTTTTAGTGAACCCAAAACGCTTGTCATTCTGATGCTGTTCTCCTGCGGATGGCTGATTTGGAAAACAGGGCGAAGTGCTCTACTCGGCTGGGCGCGGATGGAGCGGCTGCACCGCGTGATCGAAGAAGAGCGCTGGGAAATTGAACACCACCGACAACAAGAACGCGAGGAACTGACCGAGCTCTACCAAGCCAAAGGACTGCAGGGCAAACTTCTCGAAGAAGTGATCGATGTATTGATGGCCGATGACAATCGACTGCTCCGGGTGATGCTCGAAGAAGAATTGGGGCTCACACTCGAAGCGTATGAGCATCCTTTGAAACAAGCTTCAGGAGCGGCTCTTGGGACTTTCTGTAGCGCACTTCTTCTTTTAGGCGCCTACCTGTTCATTCCTGCTTTTGGCATCCCCTTGATTGCTGTCTGCTTGATTGTCTTTGCAGCGACACTTTCTGCTAAACTAGAACGCAACCGCCCTTTAAGTGCAATCGTCTGGAACCTAGCCCTTGCGGTGCTAGCGTCCGGAACGGTTTACTTTATCGGACAACTGATTGTCGGTAGTTGATATGCCCCCTTCAGTGCCTTATATCTTCGATGAGTTTTTCGCTTCAGGACAAGAGGAGAGCATCAGCCCATTTCTCACTCCGTCTTCCCGGTCTTGGGGCAAAAATTTAAGCCTTAAAGTGGCACTCATTTCTGCCGGTTTTCTTCTTTTGGCCTTTATCACTTCTTTTTTTGTCTCACCGCTCTCTTCTTTCTTGCTTCTCGTTGTCTACTTTCTTTCGGGAACACCGGCTCTTTTAGGAGCGATTGAAGACATCAGCAACTTTGAGATTAATATCGACGTTTTGATGACGCTCGCAGCTCTTCTCTCTGTCATCATCGGCAGTGGCATGGAAGGAGCGCTTTTGCTGGTCTTATTTGAATTTTCAGGGGCGATGGAAAACATGGTCGCGGAAAAAACAAAAGGGACCTTAAGCCATCTCAACCAGCTCTCTCCTCGCATGGCCTTTGTAGTTGGAGAAAATGGAACCCTTTATGAAAAGTCGGTCAAAGAGATTTCGATTGGCAGCTTATGTCTGATCAAAGCGGGAGAGGTCGTTCCTTTGGATGGAATCGTTATCGAGGGAAGTTCCTTTGTCAATTTATTCCATTTGACGGGAGAAGGGGAACCGATTCCGAAAAAAAAGGGAGATGAAGTTCCTGCCGGCGCGCGCAATTTCGATGGAACGCTCACGATACAAGTCACACGAACGAGTGCAGATTCGACATTAAGCCGGATTATCCATCTCATTACACAAGCGCAAGAAGCCAAGCCGCGGCTGCAGCGTTTTCTCGATCGCTTCAGCTCGTGGTATGCGATGACCATCATCGCTCTCTTTTTCCTTTTTGCATTGACGATTCCGTTACTGTTTCCGATGCCTTATTTCGGCGCTGAAGGCGGGATCTACCGTGCGCTTGCTTTTTTAATTGCAGCCTCTCCTTGCGCGCTCATCATTGCGACGCCAACTGCTTATTTGAGTGCGATTAGCTCGTGTGCGCGCCGGGGAATCATTTTAAAAGGGGGAATCATCTTAGATGCGCTTGCCAGCTGCACAACGATTGCCTTCGATAAAACAGGAACGTTGACAACAGGAGAGCTACGCTGCGTGGCAATTGAGCCATTGACTCCTTCTCCAATTTGCTCGATGAAAGAAGCCTTGGCCATCGCTTATTCCCTTGAGCGCAATGCAGTGCACCCAATTGCAGATGCGATTAACCGACATGCGCAGCAACAACAAGTCAGGCCTGTCGAGCTACTTGAGTTTACCTCTGTTCCTGGCTATGGGCTAGAAGGAAAAGCGCGTTTAAATACCCAAGAAATTTCCGTCTATATTGGACATGCCGCTTACATTGGCCAAAAAATTCCCACAGAAGATCAAGACCGCTGGAAAGCCCTCTTACCTACCCTCACAAAATCTGGGCACCTTAATACAATTCTTCTCGTTGGGTCCACACTGTTCGTCTTCCACTTCTTAGATACTCTCCGTCCCCAGTCGGTACAGCTCATCGAAACCCTAAAAACTAAAGACCACATCAAGCCGATTATGCTCACCGGCGATCATGCTGACATTGCAGCTGCTGTTGCCGCCCAAGTGGGCATTGAGGAAGTGCACGCGAACTTGCGCCCAGAAGATAAACTCCGCAAGGTGACTGAATTTGCGGAAAAAGGGGGGCTCATGATGGTGGGCGACGGAATCAACGATGCTCCCGCCCTTGCAAGAGCTACTGTCGGCATTTCGATGGGGAAAATCGGAAGTGCAACTGCCGTTGAGGCCTCTGATGTCGTTTTCTTAAACGACGACCTCTTTTTACTCAGCTGGCTGACGCAAAAATCCCATCAAACACTGCGGATCGTCAAACAAAACATCAGCTTGGCGCTCGGAGTCATTCTATTTGCAACCACGCCAGCACTCCTCGGCTGGGTTCCCTTATGGGTCGCTGTGATCCTCCACGAAGGAGGCACAGTCCTCGTCGGCCTTAACAGTTTGCGCCTTTTACGCTCGAAGACATGAGAAGCCTTTGCACTAATGTCTTTTCTCGTTCATTGCGATTATGCCTATTTCTTGCCAAGCGAGAGCGATAGCGCGCTCTCGTATCAAGTACGGGCCCAAGCGATGTCAATTGGGGATATTTGTTTAACAACTCACAGAGTCCCCTTTTAGATTTAGACGAAGAACCTTTTCTTAACTGCAAGTTCAGGTGAGTCAATGTTGGATTGGCCTCGATCATCCATTCAAGAGCTCGGAGGCTACTAAAAGACAAACGGTCAAATTGAATAAAGAATGGAAAGGTATTCAATTGATGCATCGCTTGTTCGTATAAAGCCCAAGACTTTCCCTTTTTCCGTTTTTCTGCATCCAAACGATCTTTTGCTACTTGTTCAGGAAAAAGAAGAGTCCGCACTAAAATCTCTGTCAATGTGAGGGCTTTTCTTGATTGGTTAAATTGGTTTCGATTCAAAAACTCTTCCAATCTCGGAGTGAATGAAGGTAAAGACGATAAAGATGACATGGTAAATGTGTTGACCTGAACTGGCATAAGAGTTTCTTGTCCTATGAAATTCTCAGCTAATGAGATCCAAACCAGACTCCCATTCAGCTCCAGCGCTTCTCTCAGATATTCTACACCGCCCGAAGTAATCATATTGCAACTTAAATCCAATCGTTGGATGCATGAATTCATAGAAAGTCCCGAGGCAATGATTTTTAAATCTCCATCTTCCATCGATGTAAATTTTAAATCGATTCCTGCAAGAGGAACATTTTTTTCGAAAAGCCCCTGCAGGCTTTTATATCCTCTATCTGTGACTTTACTGAAGTAAGCATCAATACCGATGTTATATTCCTTTAAGGATTCGGCAATCGCTGAAACAATCGAGACACTGTGCGGACAAGTATGATTGACATGGACACGAATTCTATCCAGATCGGGATTAGCAGCTGCAGCATACATACAGTCTCTTTCCACTTCAAAAAACGATCCCTCTCTCGATTGATGGTCGAGCTCTTTTCCATTAATCTCAATCGTCAGAATTGTAGGACTAGGAGTGCGGCACAAGACAGGACTGCCTTCTCTCATAGGGAACGCAGGGCTGGGACTCCGTGCAAAGGGACTCGCAGCGCGAAAATAGGTAAAGGGACTCACGGATCTAGAATAGTCGGAAGGAACACTGGAAGCTGCCATAAAAAACCTCTAAATATTTTAATTATTATTGTTTTGCAAAAATAATTATATCAAATAAACTGATAATTAGCAACTGAAATAAAAGAAAACAAACAGCTTACAGCCAATGACTTAGATAATTAACACTGAATTTACATCCTCAGATATACCAGATCAAAAAATTTACACGCATAGAACGACTGCATATTGAATTTTTTTATAGGTTCAGGTGTACTGAAGGATTATACCTTATCCTAGGAGTCGCCTCTCATGACTACGCCCCGTCCCACACCTAGACTTAGCTCAGAACAACTCCAAGCTGCCATCCAAGAAGAGAGCAAAAAATTCGAGCAGTTCTACCTCTGGATCGAACAACACATGCCGGCGAGCTTCTTCGAAGAGGTCGATAAGGAGAGCATCCGACTCATCGTTCACAGCTTGATGGGGTTTGACTTCAACGATTACTTCACGTTGATCCATTCGAAAACAACGAGCTTCACCCTATGCTTAGACAGTCCCGATGCCGATTTGCGTATCCTCAAGCAATGGCAAATCTACGGCATTAAAAATTATCGGGCGTTTGTCTCCAATGCCCCCCCTCCATTTTCTGGGATCAATACGAATTTGCGCATTGCTGTGATCGCACTTGCCGATTTCAGCGAGATCCCGACGACTCCTGCTGCTCCTCCTGAAAAAGAAAAAGAGATCATTGCAGCATTAAAAGAACGCAATCCAGAGGTGACGGAAAGTGGATTTCAAAAGCTCTTGACGCAACTAGGCCCCAGATTCGTCCGCTCGCTGACAAAAGACCGCCTCGTGCTTGCGCTCGATATGTTCTTCCGCGCTAAATCACGCGATAATTGCCAGTACGAAGTGCGCTACAACGAAGACTGGAAGGAGAAAAAAGAAACTCCTTCGATACAGATCGTCTTAGCTTGGCGCAACGTACAAAAATATAACTTCCTCTATCGCTTAGCGAAAGTGATCCACCGGCATGGACTTACGATGAAAAAAGTGAATGCGACCTATTTGGATCCTTATAGCAGACAAAACATCTTAATTATGTCGATCGGGATTCATGGCAGCAAAGGAGGCGCTGCCTGGGAAGAGGCCAATATTGACGACTTTCTCAAAGAGCTTGTCACCTTGAAATATTTCCAAGGAATGGAACTGATTGAAGAGGTCTTCGTCGACACGAAGCTTTTAAGCGGCAATCTCGGAAACTTGATAAAAACCATTGTCTATTTTGTCCATCAAGTGCTCGTGCATGCTGATTTGAACATGTACTCGTTAAACCACGTGGAAGAAGGGATCTGCCGGCACCCGGAGCTCATCGTTCATTTAGCAAAAGCCTTTGAATCTAAATTTAATCCCGACCAAACCAATGAGGAAGAGTTCCGTAAAACACGCGATATCTTCTTAAATCTCGTAGAACATTTAGATACTGGAAATGAGATCAACGACACGCGGCGCAAAAACATCCTCAAGCAAGCGATGAACTTCGTCGAACACACGCTGAAGACCAATTTCTATCGCAACAATAAAACAGCCTTTAGTTTCCGTTTGGATCCCCACTATCTCGATCATGTCCCCTACGATCGCAAGGAAAAGTTTCCCGAGCTTCCTTACGCCATTTTTTTCATGAAAGGGATGTGCTACCTCGGATTCCATGTTCGTTTCCGCGATCTATCGCGCGGTGGATTGCGCACTGTGCTGCCGGAGCGAATCGAACAGATGATTGCCGAAAGAAACAATGTCTTTTCTGAAGCTTATAACTTAGCCTATACGCAGAATAAAAAAAATAAAGATATTCCCGAAGGGGGCGCGAAAGGAGTGATCTTTCTCGAGCCCTACGGAAGACTCTACTCAGAGGAAGAGATCCTCCAAAAAGAACTCGAAGAGACAGGCGTTGCGCCCCAAGAGATCACACAAAAAATCAAAACGTTCCATGTCGAACAGAAGCTCGAATATCTGCACCAAACCCAACGCTCCTACATCGAAAGCTTTGTGACCCTCATTAATTGCGAACCCGATGGGCATTTGCGCGCCAAGCATATCGTCGACTATTATCAAAAGCCTGAATACATCTATTTAGGTCCCGATGAAAATATGCACAATGACATGATCGAATGGATCGCAGCCTACAGCAAACTCTTAAATTACAAACCCGGCGGCGCGTTTATTTCCAGCAAACCGGGCGCTGGTATCAATCACAAGGAATATGGCGTTACCTCTCTCGGCGTCAATGTCTACATGGAAGAGGTCCTTAAATATCTCGGCATCGATCCAGCTAAAAAAACCTTTTCTGTTAAAATGACAGGCGGTCCCGACGGCGATGTCGCCGGCAATCAAATCTTCAATCTCCATCAGTTCTACCCGAAAACAGCGCAGCTGCGCGCGCTCATTGATGGATCTGGCACCATCTATGATCCCATTGGCCTTGATCTCGATCAACTCGTGGAACTCTTTAGAGAGGGAAAACCGATCCGATTTTATCCCCCTGAAAAACTCAATGAAGGAGGCTTTTTGCTCGATACCCGCACAAAACGGGAGCAAACCGCCTACGCCCAACAAACTCTATGCTCGCGCAAAAAACAAGGGAAAATAGTCGAAGAATGGCTTTCTGGAAATGAAATGAACCATCTGCTCCGCTACAACGTGCATCAAACAGTCACTGACATCTTCATTCCTGCCGGCGGACGCCCGCGCACCTTAAGTGAAAGCAATCTGAAAGACTTTCTCGATGAGAACGAAAAACCCACTTCTAAGGCCATTGTCGAGGGTGCTAACCTCTATCTGACCCCATGGGCTCGCAGAGCTCTTGAAAAACTCGGCGTCCTAATCTTTAAAGACAGCTCTGCAAATAAAGGAGGCGTGATCTGCTCTTCTTTTGAGGTTCTCTTCAGCCTCGTGCTGTCCGAAGAAGAGTTTTTGAAAGAAAAAGTGCAGATCGTGGAAGAAATCCTCGAGACCATCCGCACCAAAGCCCGCATGGAAGCACAACTCCTTCTCCGCACGCATAAAGAGCAAGGAGCACATCTCACAGAAATTTCTGAATGGATCTCTGAGCGGATTAACATCTATAAAGATCAGCTGATGGCCTATCTCCAAACAATTAATCTCACCAATGACCCCAAAGACCCCTTGGTCCGCTGTCTACTCAACTACTGCCCCCCTCTTTTGCGCACCCATTACTTAAAGCGGATCTTACACGAGGTCCCTGATGTCCATAAGAAAGCCATCATTGCCTGCCACCTCGCCTCGCGGGTCGTCTATTTCCGCGGCTTGAGCTGGACCCCATCTTTGGTCGATGTACTCCCCATTATCACCAAAGATCCGCTCATCGTCGGCAATTTTATTCCAGAATAACTCTCTTACAACCAATCGCTTGCAACAAATAATCAGCAGTCGACGCAATCGACTGCTAATTTTTCCTTGCACTCTCCTCGCCTATTTGCTACAATCAGGCTTAAAATTAAGAGTAGAGAGCCTCATATGAAGTCTTTAACCCCGAAAAAGCCCGCCAAAGACCAGCGCGAACGCCAGGTGTTGTTTGGACTCATCGAACTCTATTTGCAAACCGGCAAACCGATCGGCTCCAACACACTGAGAGAAAACGGTTTTGAGTCGTTAAGCTCGGCGACCATCCGCAACTACTTTGCCAAACTCGAAGAGGAAGGATGCTTAAAACAACAACATTCCTCCGGCGGTAGAATCCCCACCCCGATCGCCTATAAATTCTACGCAGAAGCTCACCGAGATAAACCCCTCGTGGACAACAAAGAAAAGCAGCTCTTACAAACAGCTCTTCTCAAAGAAAGCCGAGAAGTCGCGACCTACCTCCATCACGCAGCGGAAATGCTCAGCGAACTGACAAACTGCGCCGTCTTTCTTTCCGCTCCTAGGTTCGATCAAGACTTTATCCTCGATATCAAACTGATTTCGATCGATCACAACCGCTGCTTATCGATCATCATCACTGACTTTGGGCTGATCCATACCGAAGTACTCTACACCGATAAAAAGCTGAGTAATTTTACGATCAAACGGCTAGAAGCTTATTTCAATTGGAAGATCACAGGCCTTGATAAACCTCATCTCGCCCCCGAAGAAGAAGTCTTAGCCTCTCGCTTCTACAAAGAAGTGATGCTGCGCCACATCGTGAACCACTCCCACTTTAGCGCAGAAGATCTTTATAAAACGGGCTTTTCCAAACTCTTAAGCTACCCCGATTTTAACGACGCCACAGCTCTTGCCAACGGCCTTTCCCTCTTTGAGAATAGCACGCAGCTGCGCGCCCTTCTCAACGAAAGCGCCAAATCAAACGGCGTTAATTGCTGGATCGGCGATGATCTACATCCATTCGCTCCCTCCGCATCTGCATGCTCTGTGATCTCCGTGCCTTACCGAATCCATCAGACCACAGCGGGAGCCCTTGCCATTTTAGGACCTAACCGGATCCCCTACCGCCATCTCTTTGGCGTACTTCAAATCGCCTCGGATCTCATCTCCGAGTCCTTGACGCGAAGCATTTACAAATTTAAAATATCCTTCCGCCAACCTAAACCCCCTCATCTCGACTTTCAAAACGACGTCATCGAACAAGCGCATTGCTTGATGCTAGAAAACAAGTCGAAGACAAAACCCCACGGAGAGACATGACAGAAGAAGAAACCCCTCCTCTAGAGGAAGCGCAAACTCAAAATCCTATGGAACTAAAAATCCAATTCCTCGAGGAAGAGCTCAAAGAAGCAAAAGACAAATACCTCCGCCAGCTCGCAGAGACAGAGAATACCCGCAAGCGAATGAAAAAAGAGGCTCAAGAGATGTCTCGATTCTCCCTCGAAAACCTCGTTGAAGAGATCTTAGGCCCCATCGACAACCTAGAAAACGCGCTTAAGTTCACGGCTCAGATGTCAGAAGAAACGCGTAATTGGGCCCAAGGATTTCAGATGATCTTGAATCAGTTTCTCGACGTGCTTTCCAACCACGGAATCACCTCATTCCACGCGATGGGAACCCCATTTGATCCCCATTTGCATTACGCCATCGAAACTGAAGAAACAACCGAGCACCCGGAAGGGACGATCCTGCAAGAATTTGTGAAAGGCTACAAAAGCGGAGACCGAACGATCCGCCCGGCCCGTGTAAAAGTGGCAAAAGCCCCCCAAAATACTTAAACTAAACCATCCTCAAGGAGTAAAACTATGAGCCAAAAGAAAAAGAACGTCATCATCGGCATTGACTTAGGGACAACCAACTCCTGCGTCGCTATTATGGAAGGCGGCACCCCTAAAGTGATCGCTAACGCTGAAGGAGCACGCACAACTCCGTCTGTCGTCGGCTATAAAGGTGGAGAGCGCCTCGTCGGCGTCCCTGCAAAACGCCAAGCGGTGACTAATCCTGAGCGCACCATCTTTTCTGCCAAGCGCTTCATCGGACGTAAATTTTCTGAAGTGCAGTCAGAAACCAAAACAGTGCCTTATAAAGTGAGCCAAAACGCCAACGGCGATGTCGTCTTCGACGTCGATGGAAAAATGCTCACTCCAGAAGAGGTCGGCGCGCAAGTCCTCCTCAAAATGAAAGAAACTGCAGAAGCTTATCTCGGCGAAAAAGTCACAGAAGCTGTCATTACTGTTCCCGCTTACTTTAACGACTCGCAACGCCAGTCGACAAAAGATGCTGGAAAGATCGCCGGCCTAGAAGTGAAGCGCATCATCCCAGAGCCAACAGCTGCAGCTCTTGCCTACGGTCTCGATAAGCAACACGACAAAAAAATTGCCGTCTTTGACTTAGGCGGTGGAACGTTCGATATTTCGATCCTCGAGATCGGCGACGGTGTGTTTGAAGTGCTCTCCACAAACGGCGACACCCACCTCGGTGGTGACGACTTCGATAATGCAATCCTCCATTGGATGCTCGACGAATTCCAAAAAGAAAACGGGATCGACCTAAGCAAAGATAAAATGGCGCTCCAACGTCTACGCGACGCTGCAGAAAAAGCCAAAATCGAGCTCTCTGGCACCCAAACAACAGAAGTGAACCAGCCGTTCATCACGATGGACGCATCCGGCCCAAAACACTTAGCACTCACGTTAACCCGCGCTAAGTTTGAATCCCTAGTCCATGACCTGATCGAACGCTGCGTTGAGCCTTGCCTCAAAGCATTGAAAGATTCCGGCCTGAACAAAGAACAAATCGACGAAGTGATCTTAGTCGGCGGGATGACCCGTATGCCATCGGTTGAGCGCAAAGTAAAAGACATTTTCGGAAGAGAGCCGCATAAAGGGGTCAACCCTGATGAAGTCGTCGCAATTGGAGCTGCAATTCAAGGCGGTGTTCTCGTCGGCGATGTAAAAGACGTGCTTCTTCTCGACGTCATCCCACTCACTCTCGGGATCGAAACTCTAGGCGGCGTTCTGACTCCGCTTGTCGAGCGCAACACCACCATTCCGACTCAGAAAAAACAAGTCTTCTCGACAGCAGCTGACAACCAACCAGCTGTTACCATCGTCGTCCTCCAAGGAGAGCGCAAGATGGCCAAAGACAACAAAGAGATCGGACGATTTGATTTGACCGACATCCCTCCAGCGCCGCGCGGCGTACCTCAGATTGAGGTCGCCTTCGACATCGACGCAGACGGGATTCTCCATGTCTCCGCAAAAGACGTCCAGTCGGGCAAACATCAAAAGATCCGTATCGAAGCTAAGTCTGGCTTAAATGAAGCGGAAATCAAACGCATGCTCAAAGACGCAGAAGACCACGCCGACGAAGACAAGAAACGCAAAGAAGAGATCGAAATACGCAACGAAGCTGACGCCCTCTCCTTCCGCGCACAAAAGTCTCTCGATGAGTACAAAGACAAGCTGCCAAAAGACCTCGTCGATACGATCCAAGTCAAGATCGACGCCGTCAAAAAAGCGCTCGAGTCGCAAGACACTCCTGCGATCAAAGCCGCTCACGACGATCTCAATGCCCACATGCAAAAGATCGGCGAAGCGATGCAGAAAGCAGGCGCTCAAGCAGAAGCCCCCAACACGCCTCCTCCCGGAGCTGGCGCTAAAGCGCAGAAGCCCGATATCGAGGAAGCAGAAGTGGAAATCCTCGACGACGACAAAAACTAAAATAGTCTTTAGTTAAACCCCGTCCCGCATAACCCCTGAGCAACTCTCAGGGGTTTTTACTTTTTCTGACTTATACTCAACCTATTTCAAAATTTTGATTTTACACCGAAACTTCGTGAAGAATCGGTTTCTGGCGGCGTCGGCGTTTCAAAAACATAAATTTTGAAACACGCAACGGAATAGAAATAAAAATATACTTAATTAAAATTAGCTGATAAAATCTCGCGCGCAAATAAAAAAGTTCATTTACAAATAAAAGTTTTAATTTACCAAAACAACTTGAAAAATCGATTACTGACAATGCTGCGGCTTCAGATTTAGGATCGACGATGGAGCTGATCCTAAAGATGAAAATGTCAGCTCAGTCAACAACCGATTCCTCAAGTTGTTTGAGTATAAAACCCAAGAGATCTCATTATGTCAGCCATACCAACGACTTCTACTTCTACCTACCAGAAATACATTTCAGACTTCGACACTCAATTTGCAGAGCTCCAATCTTCTCCTCCTCCTGTCGATACAGCCGAAGGGTACAGCGAGTATCTCGACCTACACTCAAGGTTAAAATTAATTTTAAAGAAGGCGCGCTGTCAAACGATGCCCCCACAATACAGTCCTCTATCAAACAGCTCAATACCAACTGACGAAAATGCGCTTTCCACACCTGACATCCAGCAAAGAAAAAGGGTTTGTCAGACAAGATTGTGCGAGCTCAAATTGTTTCATAGAGAAATGAAAATCAAAATGCTTCCACCTGCTGAACAAAGTGAATTATGCACACTCATCCTCAACGCATTTAACTATGGAGACATAACTGCATCACCAGATTCAATAGAAAAGCTCAGCGTTCATTTAAAAGAACCGCTTAAATTAAAAATTCATCCCCGATCAAAAAAACCGATTTGCAACGTTAAAATGCTCAGCTCAAAGGAATTGCTTATGTCATCACTTGCGATATTTAAATCGGTTAAGCAACTAAATTTAACTGGACCACACATCCTAAAACCGACAAAGATTCGCAGCAAAACATTAACGCAGTTGATTTGGGTTCATAGAGAATTAACCGAACTTCATTTAACGTACGTTAAATTTTCTCCTGACATCGAAAAATTATTTTTTAAAACAATTCTTCCCAAATTAACTTCCATTCACTGGCAGGATACTATTCTTTCCCTTTCCCACCTTGATTTATTCTTTGACTCTTTATCAAATTCACTTAATTTAGAAGAGCTAGTTTTAAAAATAGAATCCAACAATATAGAAAAAAGACACATTGAATCTCATGAGATAAATAAAATATCAGAGTTTATAAAAAAAACGAACACATTAAAAATATGTGAAATTAAAAACATTAGCCCAAACGACGAAACTCTGAGACAACTAGCTCTTGCACTGCAAACAAATGAAACGGTGACTCGCTTTTCATTATCCTTTGATTGGTATCGCTGCAGAAATCGTACAGATAGCGAAGACTTCGTACGTAATGCAGGAACTATATTTTCAGATGTCCTGCAAAATAACACCTCGTTGAGATCCTTAAGCCTATCCATCAATGCAACATCTTTTGCCCGATCGACCTACCCCACTCTCCTCAACGGCATAAAAAAACACAACACACTGACGAGTCTTACTTTAGACGAATGTGCAAAACGGGATCTCTCTGTGTGGCGAGAAGTCGTTGATGCTGCAGATGATTGCTTAAAAGAGTGTCCTTCTCTTACAGAACTGCATTTGCCAGCGCCTCTTTCACAAAAAGGCTTAAGAGTGCTGGAAAAAAACCGATTCAACGCAATCATGAGGAGCCTCACTTTGCTCCAATTAATACTGAATCAACCTGCTACTGAACCCAGAGAATTTCGAATGGTAGGACCCACAAAAAGCGCTTTCAATTAGAAATGCCCTCAACAAAAGGGTGTTCTCGTATCCTCGAAAAATATCCCTTTTACCGCTGTTTGTTGTTCGCTAAAAGCCGAAGCGCCCCTATTACCTGAGCGCAAAGCAACACCTCCTCAACCACCATCACCTACTTGCACCATCACCTAACGCGATTCAACGGGAAGCCGCCCTAAGGGCGGCAACTTCCCGAGCAGCACTTTGGCAGCCGCAGATTGCGCATCGGGATCATTTTCGTAAGCGAGGATGAGAGCGTCACAGAATGCAAGCTCTTGCGCGCAATACGGAGAATCGAACATCACCGCAATCACCTGCGGATGCTTCGCTTTAATTGCCTGAAGCGCTTCCAATTCGCCTAAATGCTTTTCCCAGGGGTAGATGCCACTTAAGGCTAATACGACATGCGAATAACCTTCAAAATCTAATCTCTCTAGATCAAATGCATCCACAACGCATTCTTTCGATAGCTCATCGATAAAAGGCTGCAACGCACCTATGCTTACCACAGCCACCTTCCCCTCTCTCTGCAAAGGGAGCAGTCCAGGCTCTGCATGTACTTCTGTGATGGCAGCCTCAAAGAGCTTGCGCTTGAGCTCTAATGTCATCTCTTCTTGATTAGCATACCGAATGCACCCGATCCGGCGAGGAAAACACACATCCTGTTTCGCTTTTAAGATCTTTAAAACATGAGCGTCAAGTGGGGCAAGGGCAGCGCCCACTACCGAATAATGGGCAACGAGCGCCTCGATGGCAGCGGGAATTTGAACGCGTAGAATCTCGTCGATATTAGGAGCAATGTGATCGCCGTAAAGGAGCAAATCGTTACCAGCTTCATGGGCAAGAAGAGCAGTCTCTTGAGGAGAAAAATAGCGGGCAATTGCTTTCATATTAAGAGCATCGGTGATCCAGAGGCCTTCAAAGCCCATGTGATGCGCACATTCAAGCACGGAGGCTGAAAACGTCGCAGGCAATTGAGGCCGGGATTCGAGTGCAGGAACAAAGAGGTGCGCGGACATGAGCGCACCTACGCCATTTTCGATGAGAGATTGAAACGGAACCCATTCCACCTCTTCAAGCCTTTTGCGATCGTGGAGAACGATTGGTAAATCATAATGAGAGTCGACAGAAGTGTCTCCATGGCCAGGAAAATGTTTGCCACAGGCGATCACCCCTTCGGATTGGATCCCGAGCATCATCTGTGTGGCATAGAGAGCGACATGGTTGGGGTCGTCGCCAAAAGAGCGGGTATGGATGATCGGGTTGCGCGGATTGGAACTGACATCGGCAACAGGAGAGCAATTGAAATGGATACCGCTGATACGGCACTGCCGCCCGATCTCTTTTCCAAGAGCATAGATTAGAGTCGGATCTTGGATGGCGCCGAGCGTCAAATTTCTGGGAAACCGAATTGCATCGGTAAGGCGCATGGAAAGCCCCCACTCAGCGTCTTGAACGCAGAGAAGTGGAGTTGGCGAGCGTTCTTGCAAGATTTCGATGAGTTTAATTTGTCCATCGATGGTCCCCTGTTTCAAAAGGATCCCACCAATATGATAGGTGCCCACCATCCGATACAAATCTTCGAGGTGATCCGCTTGCCCCAGCTGGCATGCGGGAACGACGAACAGCTGACCGACTTTTTCGCGCACGCTCATTGATTCTAGCGTACGCTCTGCCCAGTCGGCGTGGCACGGGAGTGTGGTGAGAAAAAAGACGGGTAAATAACAGGATGATAGGATGAACAGGATAAAAGAAATCTTTGTTTTTATCTTGTCCATCCTATTATCCTGTTATTTTTTCTCTTAATTTTAGCTAGAACCAGAAATTTCGACCGTTCACACACTTATGATACAATGACTTGCGCAATGGAATCAATTGAACAAATTTGTTCAGGTCTAAAACATAGAGTTTCCAATGATTAGAAAAGATGAGATAAATAAGAGCTATCCCGCCATTCATTTCAGAAAACGCATGCAAAAAACAACAAGATCTCTTAAAATAAAGTCATAAGTGGGTTGGGACTACCTGGCCGGCGTTTAGCCTCAAGGACTACCTTGGGGCTTTTCGCTTTTTAGTGGATAAAGATAGAAACCGTGCCCAGACTCTTCGCCTTCACTATTCCTATAAAATTTCTTCTGCAGAATTTGGAAGGCTCTATTGAATTGACTGGGTCGAACAACAGATAGACCCACCGGCCTCGCCGCTAAATCAGCAAATTGCAAGCCTTCAGAATTTGTTTTCTTATCGGAAATAATCAGCTCAAAGGGAAGAGTCCTTTTTAAAGAATTATGCCCAGAACAGACCTGGAGAAATTCGAATGCCAATGCTCGGTCCTCAACACGACCGCGAGCTTCACAAATGACATGGGTAAGCCGATTGTCTTGATCCCGGGATTGAAGGAACTGATACAATTTTTCGAGACCCAGCTCCATCGCCAGGTGATATACGTGCGTGTCTTTTGAATGCGCCTTCTTAAACTTATATTTATCGATTACAGTGGTAAGAAGGGTAAATTCTGCCTGAGCTATTAGAGCATTGAGATCGTCAAAAAAGACCTCTCTTCTCTCTTTATTCATTAAATGAAAAGCTCCTATTTTCTTGCGTATATCTTGTTCGTGCAAGATCACCATGTCATGTCCAAAAGTAGCAAATTTGAGCATTCTTAAGGCAGAGGTTACTTTATGCGCATAGTGTTTTTTTTCGAATACACAGAAAGACAGAACAAATACTGGGTACTGTTCATCAATCGAGGTTAAACTATGATCTCCGCTTTCATCCACATAGACGATATAGTCACTATAATTTGTCGATGGAGCGATGCTCATATGATTTCCTGAAACGGATAATAAAAAAGAAATGGTAGCAAGCATGGAAAATATTTTCTACCGACTTATACCGAAACCAGTTCAAGAACTGGTTTCGGTATAAATCACACATGTCTTTTTCTTTTGGATACGGTAGCAGATCATTTCCTCTTCACTAACATGACCAAAAACTTGCCTAAACACTGATTCCCAGTAGCCGCATCAAATCGTGATAGGTCATGTAAATGAAAAGCCCGATGATGAGGATCACAAACGGCAGCAGCATCCGCTCCATCGCTTTCGGGGAGATCCGTTTTCTTGTGATCCACTCATAGAGTGAAAAACAGATGTGGCCTCCATCGAGAACGGGGATGGGAAGCAAATTGACAATGCCGAGGTTGAGACTGACAAAGCCGAGCCAGTAGAGAGCTTCTTTGATGCCGACCATCCAGGTGTAATGCATTACCTGAACAATGCCGATAGGGCCAGCGAGCGATTTCGGGCTCATCGCACCGGAAAAAAGAGCGAAGAGGGTCTTTCGTACTTCATGGAAGACGCCGACAAACTGTGCAATAGGCGAAGGGTTGTAGCGCACGAGCCGATCTTGAAAAGAGATGCCCACCATGAGGCGGTTTTGTTGCTCGTTTAACAGTTGTAATTTCTGAGCGCGCTCCTGCGGATCTTCAATGGCATCGATTGCTAACTTGTGCGCTTTGTAATCCGCATTGAGTTTTGCGCGCGTTTTCTGTTCAAAAGGAAAGTCTTTAAAGGGTTTGGGAGAGACAGGATTGAGCATGCGGAGCGTTCCCTGCTTGGAGAGCGGCTGCGCTGTTCCAATGGAGGCAATCATCTGCTGCAATGCTTGCCAATCCATGTCAGAAAAGTAGGAAGAATCCGCTTGCTTCCACGAAATTAACGGGAGCTTGCCTTCGCTACGCACGATCATTTGAATTTTGCGCTCTTGCAAATGAGTGAGGAGCTCCGAAGCGTTGTTCACAGAGATCCCATCAACAGCGAGAATCTTGTCCCCAGCATGCAACGTCATCTCGAGATGAGAGCGCGCTGCTGGAATCGGAAGTTGCTCTTTTGCCTCGTCATTCAAATAGGAAACGGGAGCTTCGACCTCGCATTGTGCTGTCAAATTGTAAGGGATAAAAAAGAGGGTCGGCATTTTTTCATTGAGCGCGGCTGCGTGCTGCCAGTCGCTCAGTTCTGCTTGAGATGCTGAGTTAAAACGCAGATCGGAAATTTTAAGGCGCGGCACGCGGGCGAGAAAAATCTGATCGCCTCTTTTAATGGTTAGCAGCGCTTTAGATTCGTTGATGGTTGTGATGAGTTGAGAGCGAGAAAAAATGAGTTCACCATCTGCCCATACGAGGCGGTCTCCATCTTGCACACCGCTAAGTTTCATCGGGGCGCCTTCCATCAGGCCATTATTTGAGCCATCGGCATTTCTGGAGTAATAGATGAGATATTGAGCGGGCTGCAGCTCTTCGCGGATCGCATAAGCGCGCGAAACTCCAGTGAGTCCAGGTTCTTTAAAAGTGAAGGAAAAGGGGTCTGTCTTCTGAGTGTAATAATCGATCTTTGTTCCAGAGATCGTTGGGTCTTGCTTATCGAAGATGGCTGCATAGAGAAAGCTGTTAAAACCCTGAAACGATGCATCATTGAGCTTTTCAATCTCATCGCCCGGACGCACTCCCGCAGAATAGATTTCAGAAGAGGGTTCTGTCCAACCGATCTTATGCGTGTATTCGGAAAAAGATTTCATCCGTCCGCCCATCGCCCATAAAAGACAAAAGATGAGGAATGCAAAAAGCATGTTGACGATAGGACCTGCGAGTGCGACTTGGATACGCGCCCAAGGAGATTTTCCAAAGTAGCCGTCGGGGACATCATGGGGATCAATGCTGCCTTGCTTTTCCATGCCGGCAATGCGCACATACCCTCCAAAAGGAAGCATGCAAAATTGCCACTTAACGCCTTGATGCTCCCAAACATAAAGAGGTTTGCCAAATCCAATGGAAAAGGCTTCGACTTTCATCCCCTTTCGACGGGCCATCCAGTAATGCCCGAGCTCGTGAATAAAGATTAATACTCCAAGTCCCAGTAAGGCAAGAAGTAGATGAATGAGGCTTTGAATCATAGAATTAACCACCCTCTATATGTGTAATGCACTCTCGCGTGCCAGTGTATCTGTTGCGAGGATTTTATTTAAGTCCAACTCTTGTTCGACAGCGTGTGCCAGCATCAAAGTTTCCAGTTTGCGAGAAATCTCTGTCCAAGCGATCTGCCCATTCAAGAAACGGTTCACGAGCACTTCGTTGGCCGCATTGAGAAAACAGGGAGCGGTTCCCCCTTGACGAAGGGCTTCAAACGCTAGTGCTAAACAGGGAAATCGCTTTGTATCCGGTTCGAAAAATTCCAATTTCGAAAAACGCTTCACATCAAATGGTTTTAAGATACCGGGCAAACGCTCGGGATAGGTGAGGGCATACTGGATCGGAAAGAGCATGTGCGGCTCTGACATCTGAGCCAAAATCGATCCATCGATGTATTCGACCATGCTATGCACAACGCTTTGTGGGTGGATCACCACTTCAATCTGTTCGACGGGGATGTCGAAGAGAAAATGAGCTTCGATCACCTCTAGACCTTTGTTCATTAAGTTCGAGCTATCGACAGTCACTTTGGGCCCCATCTTCCAATTGGGATGATTGAGCGCCATTTCAGGAGTAATTGCGGCAAACTGCTCTATGGGGCGATGTAAAAAAGGGCCGCCGGAGGCAGTCACCATTAAGCGGCGCACAGATTTTGGATTCTCATGATTTAAGCACTGGAAAAGCGCGCTGTGCTCGCTATCGATCGGAAGAACTTTGACTCCCATCTCCTGAGCCAGTTTCATGACGTATTTACCCGCTGAAACGAGCACTTCCTTATTGGCAAGAGCGATCTGTTTTCCAGCGCGGATCGCAGCCACAGTAGGCATAATCCCAATTGTGCCCGTCATGGCAGAAACAACAGTATCTGCAGAAGAGAGTGAGGCGGCTTCTAGAAGCCCTTCCATCCCTGCAACGACGCGAAATTGAGGAAGGCGTTTTTGGAGTTCACCTGCAGCAGATTCTTCGTAGACAGCGATGAGCTCAGGCTTAAATTCTCGAGCTTGTTGTTCCAAAAGATCGATGTTCGCGCGGGCTGCCAGCGCAACCACTTGAAACCTTCCGACTAAATGGCGCACCACCTCGAGGGTATTGCACCCAATCGATCCAGTACTACCGAGCAGGGAAATTTTAGTGGGAATCTCTGTCACGTGTAAAACCTTTTTTTATTTCGTTTAATATACACGGATTCGAAGAGGAAGTCAACGAGCAGATCGTAGGTTTAGCCGTTTGGCGATGATCCCTTTGCCAGGAGCGCAAAGGATCGCTAGAAAATAAGCAACTCCCAATAGAGTCACCACCATGCCGGAGGTGGACAGGGGCATCTGGTAGACACTGAGCAGGTGTCGGGTCAAGGCAACGGCACAAAGAGAGCAGACAAAGCCGATCCCCATGCTGAGCAGGATGAGGGTTTTCAAATTATCGGTGAGCAAGCGCGCTGTCAAAACAGGGCCTACCAGATAGGCCAATACGAGAAGAACGCCGACGGCTCGAAACGCGCCGATCACAGTCGCTGCCGTCATTACCATAAGCAAATAATTGAATAGCGAGGGGGAAAACCCGAGCGATTTGGCAAGTCCCCCGTCAAAAGCTGTGACTTGAAATTCTTTATAGAAAAGTGTTACGAGCACGAGATCGAGAAGAGCAATGATCGAAATGAGCTTGAGATCGTGCACATGCAAGGCATCGACATTTCCCATAATCGCTTCGGTGCCGATGTGCGTATTCCGGGTGAACATGGTCACAAGAACAATCCCTAACGCAAACAGCGTCGTAAAGACAAGCCCAATGCTCGCATCTTCTTGAATTTTCATCACATGCGTTAAGCCCTGCGTGAGCACAGTGGTCAACACAGCCGTGATCAACGAGGCGATCAGCAATGTGGTTAAACTTAAGGTGTGAAACTGCTCTTCTCCTTCTTGAGCAAAGGGAAGTAATAGAAGGTAGCTGAGCACAATGCCGAGCAAGATCGTATGCGATAGAGAATTGGCGAGCATCGTCATTTTCTTTAATACGAGAAACGTCCCAACGAGCGCGGAAGCGCATCCCACTAATCCCAGCACAAAAATTTGGACCTCATCAGAAGCGAGATCGTGTAATGAAAGCTTGCCTGTTACCATCTGAAAGAGGCGCTGAAAAAATAAAATGAAAAAAGAGCCAAAATGCTGCCCCCAATAAGGATTCATCATCGGAGCTCCTTGCCGCGGGGAATCGGCTGGTGGTGAGGGTCGTGTTTGGGATCTTGCAGAAGAAGCGTGAGCTCTTGTTCAAGTTCAGGAGTGAGGATGTGCTCCATTTCTTCCGCGCTTCGATGCACCTTTTCGACACCCTGCCCTAAATGCACGAGATAAACCTCCCAGAGCCGGTGCAAACGCACGATTCTCTCAGCGCGTTTCACACCATCGTGCGTCAATTGATAACCCGTACGAGGCGCGCGCTCAATCCATCCTTGAAAAGACAGATAACAGAGCAGCGCACGCGCATGAAAAGAGGATAGAGACTGCGAGCGTTTTATCTGGGAAGCTGTCACTGTTGCCCCCGCTCCTTTTTTCCACAGAGATTTGAGCAAGTTTTCCGCAAGGCATTGGGTGCGAAAGTGTAGAATTCGAAGAGCTCTGCTTAAAAGGCCATAACTCGGGGCAAAAAGAAGCGCACCTAAACAGAGCGCTGAAGCGCTGAGGAGAATCATCGGTCCCGTCGGCAACGAAAATTTCCAGCCCAGCCCTTGACGCATCCCCCAAGCGGGCAGTTCGACAGAGAGGTAATTTCCAAAAAAACCGCTCAAGGCGCCAAAAAATGCAGCGAGAAGAAACATCACCCACAGCCGATCGGTAAATTGACGTGCAGCAACAGCAGGGGCAATCAGCATCCCCGCCATTAAAACGACGCCGACGCTGCGGATCCCGATCACAATAGCGAGAACGAGCAAAACGAAAATGAGAGTATCTAGCAGGCTTAAAGGCACTCCGACGCTTTTGGCAAAGTTGCGGTCAAAGGTCATAATTTCGATCTGCCGGTAGAGAAGCAGAATTGCAGCTCCCATGAAACAGGCCAAGACCAAATAAAGCAGTACATGAACGCTTGTCATCGTTGCCGCCTGACCATAGAGAAAAATCTGAATCGTTTTATACCATAATGCGTGCGTCGATTGCAGACGGCTGGCGATCAAAACACCGACGCCGAAAAACACAGCGAGGATCAGACATAACGCTGCGTCATTTTTCACTTTGAATCTGCGCTCTAGCTTTTCAATGAGCCATAAACCGAGAATAGAGGAGAGAAAGGCTCCAATCAAAATGGCGATTGCGACAGCTTCAGGGGCGTCAGGGAAAAAAGTAGATACGATAAGCACGCTTAATACCACACCCGGATACGCCGCATGCGATAGGGATTCCCCTAAAAGGGATCGTTTGCGCAAAAAAACAATCACTCCGACAAGCGCGGAAGAAAAACACATCAGCATGCTTCCAATCGTCGGCGCTTGCAACACAGGATCTGTAAAGTAATGCCAAGGAGAGGAAAACATGCTCTTATAGGCCTCGCGATTTATGCTGGGTGAGTTTCACCGCTTCGTCGAGAAGATTTGTTCCTCTGCCATAGGTACGCATCACCGATTCAGCATGAAACACTTCTGAAACAGGACCGCAGGCGATTAAACACGTATTGAGCATGATCACCCAGTCGAAATAGGTGTCAACAGTGGAGAGATCGTGATGCACGACAAAAAGAGTTTTCCCATTAGATTTAAGTTGATCCATGAGCCCGATGATCGCCTGTTCGGTTGCCATATCGACCCCTGCAAACGGCTCATCCATTAAGTAAATATCTGCATCTTGAAGAAGCGCGCGCGCGATAAATAAGCGCTGTTGCTGTCCTCCAGAGAGCTGACTGATCTGCCGCTCGGCAAAGGGCAGCATTCCCACCATTTCAAGAGCGCGTCTTGCAGCCTCTTTATCGGCTTGCTTTGCCCATTTAAAATAGCCCAACTTCCCATATCTACCCATGAGGACAACATCAAATGCTGTGATCGGAAAATCCCAATCCACAGAAGAGCGCTGTGGGACATAGGCCACTTTCTGACGCACTTTTTTAAAGGGCTGTCCAAAAAACTCCACAGATCCGGATAGGGGTTTTGTCATCTCCAATAAACACTTTAAGAGAGTGCTCTTGCCCGCACCATTTGGGCCTATAATCCCAACGAGTTTGCCAGACGGGATCTCAAAGCTCACATCCCATAGAACCGGCGTTTTGTCGTAATTAACGGTTAACTGGGAAACAGAGAGCGCGGGTTGTTCTTTAGTCATATTCCCTCTATTGCCACGCTGCGATCAAAACATCAGCATCATGACGTACCATGTTTAGATAAGTTTCAGCTCCACTGCCTATTCCTCCCATCGCATCAGCAAAAAGAACTCCCTGTGCGATTGTGACCGTAAGCCCTTTTCGCTGGCAGGCATTGATGATCTTTTTTAAAGAATCGCGCGAGACGTTAGATTCTGCAAAGATCACTTGGATCTTGTATAGGCTAAGATGCTCGACAATCTGTTGAATATCCGTAGCGCCCAGTTGTCCATCGGGAGCTAAGCCCTCTGGCGCTTCAAAGCGAATTTGCCACTCTGCTTGCGTGGTTTCATCAGGAGTTGCTAAATAGGCGCGCGTAAAATAATTAAAGGCATCGTGACTTGTCACAAGATAGCGTTTAGCTTCGGGCACTTGTTGCAATTCTTGAGCCACCTGTTTGTGCATCTCCAGCATTTGGCTTTGCAGCTCATCTCCATTCGCTTGAAAAAAGGATCTGCTTTCAGGTTCAACGATGGATAACGCTTCCACAATCGAAGGGATGATCTCGCTCCACAATGCAATGTCCATCCAAATGTGGGGATCCGATTGGTGATCGACATAAATGATTTGGTCGGGATCAGAAGATTTAACAGCCTCACCGACGGCAACAGCATGCGGATGCGACTCGAGTTGATAGCGCAAACTCGCTCCATGCTCCAAGCCAAGCCCATTATAAAAAATAATGCGCGCGCGCGCCAGTTTTTCATCATCCCCTTTCACAAGTTCATAACTATGGGGATCGATCTCTCCCGAGATCAGGGGAATGTGCACAATCCGATCCTTCCCGACACGTCCGACAATATCATCAATCATCGCCGTCGTAGAAAGCACGCGGATCCGATCTGTGGCAGTAATCCATTCTTCGAGAGGCGAGGGAGTACTATTTGAAGCTTCTCTCCCACAGCTTGTAAGAGAGAAGATTAAGATGACGAGCAAGCCTCTTAACACAACCATTTAGATTCCTTGCTGTTTAAAATTTGTGCAAAAAGCCAAAGGGATAAATCCCTTGAGAGCACCCAGAAGTAAATTCGATCCGTAGCGCATACCTGCCCACATTTACAATGCGAACAGCTTCAACTTCTGGATCCACTCGAACATCCCCTGTCTTTTTTTCCCCGCACACGGCGCATGGACAGGCTCTTTGCAAGTCGGATAAACGATAATCCTTCAGTTTACCATCTGTCCATTCAATAGTAAACCTCGTCTGATCTTTTTGGAAAATATGGCGAATAAATGCAATCATCTTTGAACCTGCCAATTTAACTCAAAATTTTTCAAATAATCCCCTTCCAAATGCTCAAAAGCTTCCAATTGCTCGATGAGGTCCTGAGCTATCTTTTGAAATACACAAACACTCGAAGCATCCGGAAAAACATCCAAAAGCGATTGTCCTGCATCTGAAGAGTGACTAATTGCAGAATCAATGGGAATTTCTCCTAAAAAAGGGATCCCAAACCGTTTAGAAAGCCGCTTGCCCCCCTCTTTTCCAAAAGGATAATGCATCATCTGTGTCCCTGGCTCTTGAAAAAAACTCATATTTTCTACAATCCCAAGAATGGGGATCTGCATCCGATCAAACATTTGAATCGCTTTTGTGACATCGAGAAGCGCCACTTCTTGAGGCGTTGTCACAATGACCCCGCCGGAAAGCGCCCCCTCTTGCATTAATGTTAGTTGGATATCCCCAGTCCCCGGAGGGAAATCGATCAATAGACAATCGAGCGGAGCCCAATCCACCTGATGCAAAAATTGCTTGATCACGCGATTTGCGATCGGAGCGCGGACGATCGCCGCTTCCTCATCTTGAGAAAAAAACGCATAGGACATTTCTTTAATCCCCGAACTCTGAGCAGGAATAATCCGCTGAGGATCGGCAAGGCTTTGCTGAGGAGGGGTATCAGGCGGCAGCATTTTCTGCAAAGAAGGACCATAAAGATCGGCATCGAGAATACCTACCTGCCACCCTTTTTTTTGAAGGGCCAGTGCTAAATTCACTGTTAACGTCGACTTTCCGACGCCCCCCTTTCCAGCGGCAACTGCTAACACAAACCGAACCGTCTGAGACATAGACTCCTTCGCATCGGATGAAAATGAAAACTTTAAGTTTCCCGCCACTTCTTGGAAATAAAAAAATGACAAGCTCAGTCTCAGTATTGTTGTGTACATATGTAATTTTACTTGGTTAGGTTTCTGTCTCTGAGGTAAAATTTTATATTTATAGAATGACACCATTCCTTTCGCTAATAGAGAGAAGTTAATTACCCCATTAATTGACATAAAACTCGAAAAAGCCAGAATTTATTGCAGAAAATATCTCTCTTCCTTACAATCTCACAAACAATGTAATTCTGGGCATTTTTGATCATAGGAAGAATTATGCTCTAAATAGAGATCAACTTTAGAGTCTGTTGATCGGTGCTCAGAAGTTAAAAATGCGAAGACTCCTGTTTTTATTTGTAATTATTTTTTTAAAATCCGTTACCACCTGGATTAAAACAGGTAAAGAACAGCTGTGAAATCGACTCGAACTTGAACCGATTTCACAATTTTATAAAAAGATTATTGCAAATAAAAATCGGATGAGTTAAATCAACATAACAATATAACGTGAAATCCAGGATTTTAAGAACTTGCTGAGCACAAGAGGAAACGAAACCCGAACACAGTTAGCTTAAACTAAATTGAAAAAAAGATTTAACAATTAGATCGCAAACAACTACAAAAATTAAACTGCAAACCAAAGGAAAACAGTTATGAACCCACGTGAAGATGTAGAGCCAAAAACAAAAAATTTAAAAGAAATTGAAGATGTCATTTCAAAAGCGATTAAGAAAGTCAACGGTCGCAAAGAAAATGATCTATGCAAATATATCCCGATGACATCTGGCGGATATATGCACCACTTCACTTTACGTAAAATGAAAAACCGCCAACCTAACGAACTCGGCTCCCTGATCGAAAAATTCATTATCAATTCTGACAGACCTTCTGCAGTCACACCTAAACAAAGAGCAGCACGAGGCTCTCGCAAACGCCGCGACCAAATCACCTTCACACGCAACCAACTCGAAAGAATGTTGAACATCGCGCGTCTTGCTGGCGACAAAGAAATGGTCTCTGTCCTCGCTCCTAAAAAATCTCTTGCGACATGCAAACGCGAACTCATCATCTCGATCCGCCATGGAAAAGTTGAGCCAGAACTCTGGAATGCTTATGTCGAATCGTGCAATAACTTCGCCCAACAGCAACAATTGGGTCTTTCTTTAAGCGAAACAATTTCCGCTTTATCTAACTCAAGATAATTTTTTCTTCCCTATCCCCTTCGAGCTTAAATGTTCGAGGGGGATTTTTTTACTTTTGAAACACGTTCGGTATAGGCAGATCTCATGCACCATCTCGTGATCGCAATCCCCCTCTCCCTACCCGTCAAAGAATCTCTTTCCAAACTCTGTTTTGGTTTAAGCAACGCAACTTGGCACCCTGCCGAAGACCTCTATCTTTTTCTCTTTGATCTGAAAGCCCCTGATTTAGGCGCAGTTAAAACGATCGCCTACACACTCCAACGCACTGAAATTAAAGATGTTACACAATTTCCCGTCTCATTCAAAGGCGTGGAATTGTTTAAACATAATCACGCCCCGTCTTATCTCGCCATTACCCTCAGTCCTGCGCCGCAACTGAAGAAATTAAAAACTTTGCTTGCAGCAGAACTGCACGAGCAAAGAATTCCCGTCGAACAAAAGCCTTATTTCCCCCATATTACCTTAGGCCACTTAAGCCCCGGAAACGAGACAAAAGTCAGCCAGTACCTGATGGAAAACCTAACACTGCCCCACATCGAGCTGCAAGCCACCTCTTTTGCTCTCATTGACCAGAAGCACAGCTCCATGGAAATTCTTCAAGAATTTCCTTTTTCAGCAGAAAATTAAACTTATATTTTTTAAAATCCAGAGACAACGGTTGCTCCAGAGGTTTTCCCTTGATTTTAAAGGAAAATCCGTTACAATTTGTTAGCTTGTTATTGGAATTTTGATCAGGGACTTAAACTTAAGCATCGCGAAGATGAGAGCTAAAGGCCCGGAATTTTAACTTGTCTAGAGGAAATATACAAATGTCTGACGTAAAGAAACCTGAATTTGGCAGATGGCGGTCCTTTTTTTGGCCTGTCCATACGTTCGAGCTCAAAAAGCTCCTGCCGATGTTTTTCTTATTCTTTTTCATTAACTTCAACTACACGATCTTAAGAGATACGAAAGATGCTCTGATTGTTACAGCTCCAGGTTCTGGCGCTGAAGCGATCCCCTTTCTAAAGGTATGGGCGGTATTGCCGATGGCGATTCTGTTCATGATCGCTTACTCCAAGTTGAGCAACATCTTAAGTAAACAGCGGTTGTTCTTTGTAACAATCAGCTTTTTCATCGCGTTTTTTGCGGTGTTTGCGATTGTCCTCTACCCGAATCGCGATATCCTGCACCCAACAACCGCAGCGGATTCTCTGCAAGCGCTTCTTCCTGAAGGCTGCGCTGGTTTCATCGCCCTATTCCGCAACTGGACCTACTCTCTGTTCTACGTGATGTCAGAGCTCTGGGGAAGCGTCGCGATCTCTCTACTTTTCTGGGGATTTGCGAACGATATTACTAAAGTTAACGAGTCTAAGCGCTTTTATGCGATGTTTGGATTAGGTGCTAACTTTGCGATGCTCTTTTCTGGTCCTGCGATCATTTACTTCTCCGACATCCGCAGCAAACTGCCAGCCGGCGTCGATGCTTGGGGCATTACCCTCAACTACATGTTAGGCATGGTCGTCCTCTCTGGTTTAATCATCATGGGGATCTACTGGTGGATCAATAAAAATGTCTTAACTGACGCTAGATTCTACGAACCTGCTGAGATTCAGAAATCGAAGAAAGAAAAACCAAAAATGTCTTTGAAAGAAAGCTTTATGTACTTAGCGCGTTCTAAATACATCGGCTGCCTTGCAATCCTCGTGATCGCTTACGGTATTGCGATCAACCTCGTTGAAGTGACTTGGAAAGGTCAGCTTAAAATGCAGTACCCGAACCCAAATGATTACCAGACATTCATGGGTTACTTCTCCACAATTACAGGCGTTGTCACAATTCTGATGATGCTGTTCGTTGGAGGAAACGTCATCCGCCGTTTCGGATGGAAAACGGGCGCACTCATTACTCCTGTTGTTCTCTTGATCACAGGTGTGGGCTTCTTCTCGTTCGTCATCTTTAGAGAGAACTTAATGGGATTCATTGCGATGATGGGAACAACTCCGCTGATGCTCGCTGTTCTGTTCGGTACGGCTCAGAACATCATGAGTAAATCTGCGAAGTACTCTCTGTTCGATCCGACAAAAGAGATGGCCTACATTCCTCTCGACCAAGAATCTAAGGTCAAAGGAAAAGCTGCGATCGACGTCGTCGGAGCGCGCTTGGGTAAATCAGGCGGATCTCTCGTCCAACAGGGTCTGATGATCGGCTTTGGTTCACTCGCTGCGATTACTCCTTATATCGCTGCGATCTTGTTCTTCATTATCTTCGCTTGGATCTTCTCTGCTAATGCTCTTAGCAAGAGATTTGCGAAGCTCAACCAAGAGAAAGAAGAACAAGCAAAAGCTGCCCAATCTGAAATGGCTGCAAAGGGCCAAGTTCAGCAGGGTGTCACTAGCTAATTTCGGGTTAGCTAGCGTTCCCAACAAAAAACCCTTTTCCTGGAGACAGGAAAAGGGTTTTTTATTTTCACGCACCAAAAGCGCGTTAAGCTTTTCTAGCATAGGAATAGATATATCCAGAACGCATTGCCTTAAGCGCATTTTTCGTGTGTACAGGATATACCCACTGATCGTCACAGCAATACCACTGCTTGCCTTTCTTAACATATGCAATATAATGCCCTCCCCCTAGAGATCCTTGCTGTACGCTGAATCCTTTGCATTCATAGACAAGCGGAGAGGAGGATGCGGCCTCTACCGTCTCAGAGGGCAGAGTCATTTCTCTTGGCATCGCAAATTCCGCATGGTCGACTTGACTCACACAGATGCCATATTTAATGTGGTGCGCAAAACGCTTCACTTGGAACAGTAAATCATCCGGCGCTTCGGGAAATGTCAATCGAATAGTAGCACCGGTTTTTTTGCCGGTCCGTTCATTCCTATAATCTGAAGCCGCTCGCATAAAGAACCGAGAAAGAGATTCCTCAACAGATAACACGCGCACCTTCTTTTTTTTGCCTTCCTTGACGGTCAACTCTAAATCGATCATCGCCTTAGCATCTGCATGCTTAGAGCTTGAGATATAGGCATGTTCTACACCATGACGTCCTCCAGAAACGATCACCTCTCGATTCAACCGGTAAAGCGCATTACCCACTTCGAAACATCCATGGAAAAAATTGGCCGCATCATCTTGACCTGAGGTGCGCACGTCGCCATTCGATAGCTTCTTGAGATCCTTTCTCAATTTCTTTGTGACTTTTTCTTGCACACGAGAATCTCCGCACTCTTGCGCTGTGCGATAAGCCTTTAGTATTTTGAGAAGCCTAGGCACTTTTTCCGAGGCCTTCTCTAGCAGACGAGGTGAAGAGTGGATCAATACTTGTAAAGCGGAGATGACCCAGCAATGATCAGACGGGTTGCGCAGTCCAACGGGAGGCCTTAAGTCTTCCAGAGGAATAACTTGTGAGAGCATTGGCGGCTGAAGAGGCAAGCTTTCCATTGGCGGCCTAGCTTGCGATGAGCCAGGGCTGCTTCCAAGGGGCACGCTGAGAGTATCAATTAATGTACCCGAATGCGGGCGCATACCGGTGAGCATATCAGCGTGCAATTCCTGAATGTTAGCCTTAATCTGTTCGATCTTCGCATATTGTTCACTCGAAGGCTCAAGCGATAATAAGAGAGGCTGAAAGTCCATTTTTAAAGCGGCATAAGCACGCACATATCGAGTAAGATTCTTTTCTGTGGCAGTCTCATTCAAGGTGACTAATCGCTTTTTGTATGTATCGTGGCGTGCCCTTAAATTCTGGATGTAATCCTCGGTTAAACCATTAAAATCGATCGTCTGTAAAAAACCACACGACTGTTTGAATTGAGCATGAAATACTTTCAAATATGCAATTTTCTCGCGCATCTTTTTTTTATCACCGCTTTCCCCTTCGCAAAGGCGCAGGCAAAATTTCAAATCTACATGAGCTTGATGGTATTTTCGATAGGCCTGGGTAATCTTTTTTGAATTCCCGCCTTCCTCTTTAAGGATTAAATCAACAGCAAGACGATCGCAGACATCATACTTAGCATTAATCAAATCAAATATTTTTTGATCACGAGTTACAGAAAAGGAAGCCATAGTTAAACCTCATTTATTTTTAACATAAATTTTAAACCATCAGAACGTTAAAGTCAAACTAATATATTTAAATTTAAATAATTTTATATTAAATACAGCTGAACTCTACTTTCTTGATCGATATACACAAAACAACCTGGAAAATAGTCTAAGACCTCGGCAGACAGAGGCTCAATCGCTTCTCTCTTGGCCCCTAATACCCTGCTTTCCATCCTCCGAGGAAGAAAGGAGTCCCAGCAGCAATCCGTTGCGCTGGCACGCGCACTCGTGTTCGAATTTGCTTAATTTTTACAAGATTGAAAATGTTGCGAAAAACTAAAGAACTTGTTCCTCAGAACAAATTCAATAAATTTTTGCATAATGATAGATATAGCCCTGCTTCATCTGAGCTAAAGCTTGTTGTGTGGAGACCGGTTTCACATGGGCATCATTGCACAGAAACCATTGAGCCCCTTCCTTGCGGTAGGTATAATAATGTCCCCCGTTTAATCCGCCTTCATGGACGATAAATCCTTGGCATTCGTACTCAGGAGGGGTCTTTTCTGCAGAGTCGACAGCCCCACGTGGAAGCGCCATCGTTGCCGGCATAGAAAAATCTTGCGAGAGCTTACGACCGACAACACGTCCATTTTCATAGACATGAGTAAAGCGCTGCATTTGAATCAACAAATCCATCGGAGCATCCGTCATCGAGAGCTCAATAATTCCACCATGGCATCTGCGCTGATCATCCCAATAATCCACTGTAAACGATTTAAAAAAGCGGCAGAGCTTCTTGTGGAAAGTCGTTTCTCTACCATCCATAGGCAAACTAATCATAGATGCCTTATCAGAAGTGGTCTCACGTCCATTAATCGTTCGGCGCAGCTGAATCGAGCCCTGAAAAAAATGATTTAAGGAATCTGCAGCATCGATATGTCCACGACTCTGGATATCTCCCCTTGTCGCTACGGTGAGATGTCGTCTTAGTTGTTCAACCGCATGTCCGCTGATCGCAGATTGCTGCTTACTTTCCGCTTGGAAACGCGCCTGTGTTACGTTAGCAATCTCTGGACAGTTCGTACGAGCAACTCTTTCTAAACGGGGATTTTTCAACAAGTTCATCGCCGCATTCAGCGAGCAATTGTCCCGAGTTGGATTCTCAAATCCAATCTGATGGCCAGGAATATGCTGTGTCGTGGATGGGTTCATTGAGAAATAGATCGCTGCGAAAAGAGCTATTGCTGCAACGCTAAGACCTGTTAACGCAATCGGCGAGACCATCACGGCAAGCGTTACACTTGCAGCGACGGCAGCTGCTAAAAGCAGGCCGCAGGCAATAACCTTGGAATTGATCTTGAAATCAAGAGCGCTCAATGGAGCAGAGAATGATTCCATCCCTCGCATTTGCCCATTATTGACTGTTTCAACCCTGACCATAGCATTAAACCTAATTATGCGTTTATATTCATTTTCTTATATTTATGAACACTATTATAAATAATAAAAAAGTTAAATTCAACAAAATTAAATTACAACAAAAGATCAAAATATATTATTTACAAACGAAGAGATGCCTGTAAGAATCTAATAATGAAACAAGCAAATTTTTGATTGCCTAAGAAACGATCAGTGAACGACTTAGATGCTAAATGACAGAGAGCTCTAGCAAGAAAAGCAAACTCCCTGTCACCGACAGGATGATCCCCTGTTACAGATCTATGTCATCATCACCCGGAGGAAAAGACACGCGATCCTGCGGTATTTCAGCAATACTGATATACCGACCTTCAGGTTTTTCAGGCGTTTTTTTGATGAGAAAGCTCCCACGCACGGAGCCATCCATCGCTAGGCTAACATTAGATAAGGAACGGTCAAAATGACGCACGCAATCCTCCCCTTTGTCGCAGCCCGAGTAGCCAGAGATATATCTCACCTCTCTTCCTTCTGTGACATTGTAGCCCAACCATTTCGTACTACGTTCTTCGACTTCTTTCCGATCCCCTTTCGAACTGCGATTAAACAAAATAATAAGGTTCCTATCCGATGTGATGAGTACAGAACGAGGTAAAAATGGATATCTCCTTCGGTGGAGTAAAAAAGGACGCCCTTCTGCTTCAACAAAGCGGATCGCATCTCTAATCTCTTGAGAATGATCCCCATGTGCAAAACATCTCAGGATTTCAGGACAACGATCCCGTAAAAATAAATAGGACTTGTACGCGATGGGAATTTTAATATCAGATTCTTGTAAATGACAGTCGCTTGGAAGGACATACCGATCGACAGATTTGATAAATTCGGCAAGCCCACTTCGAGTTCTAATGAGCCTTCTTGCTTGAGCATGTGTGAGCGTTGTTTTATCTACGAGACTATCCACACTAACCAAACAAATTGAATGTCGGTTTTCATCATGCAACGTACACCAAGAATGGCGACAAAATTGAAGAAACCCATCTATCAAAAAATTGTGTTTCATTTTAATTGCTAAAGAACACTCCGGACTTACCCTAAGCCGCTCATGCCAATGGTCTCTAGAAACAGCAAAGTCCAAGGAGCGGTCTTCTATTTTCTGGACTAACAAATGTCCGCTCGCCGATTGATTTCTAAAAGATTCAAATGAATTATCGCAAACTGACTCATCTTGATTTCCGGAACTATACCGATCACTATTGATTGACATAATATCACCAAAATTTTAATTGCCAACTCTTCTTATTTTCGAAACAAAATCAAATCCAAAAGCAATCAAATAGTCAACCTACAGTCAATAAAAATCCAGAGCTTTTTACACCGAACGCATGGTTGACTCAGCTGAACCTTGCTTTGTTTCTCCTGATCGACTAACATTTTCAACACACACCACAAAAAGCTAAAGTTAAATTTTGAATATGAAAGAAACCCCTCCCTACTGTCTCGAGCGAATCCGCAACTTTTCCATCATCGCCCACATCGACCATGGAAAATCGACCATTGCCGACCGCCTTCTCGAACTTACAGGCGCCATTGAAGCTCGCAATATGCAAGAACAGGTTCTGGATGCCATGGACCTTGAGAGAGAAAGAGGGATTACGATTAAAGCGCACCCCGTCACCATGTATTATCATGCAGATGATGGATTAACCTATCAGATCAACTTCATCGATACGCCAGGACACGTCGATTTCACCTATGAAGTTTCAAGATCGCTTGCCGCCTGCGAAGGAGCGCTTCTAGTCGTCGATGCCGTTCAGGGCGTCCAAGCGCAAAGCCTTGCCAACGTCCATTTGGCCATCGAGCGCAATTTAGAGATTGTCCCCATCATCAACAAGATCGATCTCCCCTCCGCCGATGTTGAAGGAGTAAAACAACAAATTGAAGATGTAATCGGCTTAGACACTTCCGATGCGATCTCCTGCTCTGCAAAAACAGGCATTGGCATTAAAGACATTATGGAACGGATTTTAATCTCCGTTCCCGCTCCGCGCCCTCCTGAAGATGATATTCTGCGCGCGCTTGTCTTTGACTCCCACTACGATCCGTACCGCGGGGTCATGGTGTACGTCCGCGTGATCTCAGGTGAGATCAGCAAAAAAACTCCCATCTTAATGATGGTCACAGGCAAAACGTTTGAAGTGCAAGAAGTGGGCATCTTTTCCCCTCATGAAGTTCCCGTAGAAACGCTGCGTCCTGGCGAAGTGGGCTATCTCCTGGCCAACATCAAAGTAACCTCCGATGTGAAAATTGGAGATACCGTCACGATGACGCGCAAGCCCGCTCCCGCTGCGCTTCCTGGATTCCGCAACATCTCCCCTGTCGTGTATGCGGGAATTTATCCGGTCGATTCCTCTGACTTTGAAACACTCCGCGATGCGCTCTTTAAATTTCAGCTCAACGACTCAGCGCTGCATGTCGAACAAGAAAGCAGTATGGCGCTCGGCTTTGGATTCCGCTGCGGCTTTTTAGGTCTTTTGCACCTCGAGATCGTCTTTGAACGTCTGCAACGAGAATTCGACCTCGACATCATCACCACAGCACCTAGCGTTATTTACAAGTTCACTTTAACTGACGGCACACTGCTAAACATCGACAACGTCGCCCACTTCCCCGACCCCACCTTCATCGAATACATCGAAGAGCCCTGGGTCAAGTGCCACATCATGGCCCCCGCAGATTACCTCGGCGCAATCATGAGCCTCGGAATGGACAAACGCGGCGAGTTAATGAAAACAGAAACCATCGACGGAAAGCGCCTGCTCCTCACCTACCGACTCCCTTTAAACGAAATCATCACCGACTTTAACGACAAATTAAAATCGGTCACCCGCGGCTACGGTTCTTTCGACTACGAGTTTGAAAAATATGAGATCGGCGATATCGTGAAACTCGAGATCCGCGTCAACGAAGAGCCTGTCGATGCCTTCTCCTGTCTCGTCCACCGCACAAAAGCTGAGGGCAAAGGACGCGCTGTATGCAAAAAACTCGTCGACGTGATCCCTATGCAGCAATTTAAAGTTCCCGTCCAAGCGGCTATCGGCGGTAAAATCGTCGCGCGCGAGACCATCCGCGCGATCACCAAAAACGTCACCGCAAAATGCTACGGCGGCGACATCACCCGCAAACGCAAACTCTGGGAAAAACAGAAAGAGGGTAAGAAACGGATGAAAGAGATCGGCAAGGTCAACATCCCTCAGTCCGCGTTCATGGAAGTCTTAAAGGCGAGTGAGTAATAAACTCGCAAATAGCTCATTAGAGCTATTTGCGAGTTTTCCAAAATCACAAAGAAAACCGCTTAGGTCTTTTTTTCACTGCTTGAAGTGAGAATTCCAACTATTTTTTCATGATGATTAAGCACCTCATGAAATTCGCTCATTTTGTGACGAAAACCATTCCGTAGTTTCGTAGAAGCATCCTGATACTTAGCAATGATGGACATCCACCCTGTATTGAACTCCCTTCGGCGCAATCCATTCATAGACATCATCTCCTTCTCTAAAACAGCTTGGTGATCGGCAAAAAACCGAGCTATCGTATCCATCTCTTTCATGAAGTCTTGAGTCATATTCTTGTCGTAATCTGTCATATTATTTAAATAATAAGAAACATTAGGTGCTGTATTGTCCTTATTTAAAACCGCACGCAACTTAAACAACATCTCAGATCTTCTGCATGCTTGCTCAATGGAGTACTTCATCCACATCTGGCGCAGCTGACCTTGATTTTTTTTCAATGCAGACTCAAGCTCTGCCTTCAATGTGTTGCAACCCTCTTGTACCGTTGGAAATTTTCTGCTCAATTGCTGACAGGATTTTGGAAGTGTGAAATCCTCTTTTCCCATTTGAACTAAAATTTCTGCGGTATGGGGTGATGCGGTAATGGTCGTGACATAACCTGGAGTAGAATAAGTTGTGCCTATTCGAAGCGTCTGGGATTCCACGAGCGACACAAAAGGCAGCTTAGGAAACAGATAGGCTTGATTCTCTTGCTTCTGCAGATGACGGATCTCTTTGACATTACTCATGATCTTAGAAACGGTGAGGATCTGCTCGGGACTAAGATTCATGTGAGACTTCGCGGATAATGTTTGGCCCTTCTCTTTAAAATCTCGATACATCGTTTGAGATACAGCTAACTTGAGCTTTAGCGATTCTGGCTCCCCTTCGCTCTCCTTGCTTTCAGTGGAACGTACACTCAGCTTGTACTTTTCGTAACTGTCGCGAAATGATGAAATTTGTTCTGATATTGTAGACACTGTTTGCCTCTAATAATTTATTGTTTTAGCAGAGGCATCCTATACTCATCAATCAAAAAAAACAACAATTAAAGAATGCGCATTTTAAAATTTATTTACAGACTACCAGTTATGAAAAAAAGAAATCCAAGAGCATCCTATGGAGCTGGTTGAGATAGACTACTTGTGAGAGTAACTCGAAAATTTTCTCATCAAAGCCGGCATCAGCCGGCTTTTTTTATTCCCCGCACAATCTCAAAAATTAACATCTTTTGACGGCAATAGACCGCGGCAATTTTCTATATGCGCATTTAACATCTGCATTTGAATCGACATTATTTTTTCTATCTCCGTATGTGTCCCCTGAATCTTCTTTTCTAAGTCAGCGACCATAGGCTCCCACTGTTTGTTAAACGCCCTGCGATCTAGCGATCTCTTAGGTTGTAACGCCAACGAAAAAGCAGAAAGCTGATCCGGTGCGCACTGAGCAATTAATGCATGTACTTGATCGATTTTTTGAACGGAATCAACCCCAAGGTCATTCAATTGCTCCAGAGCTGCGCGGATGTCCGCGACCTTTGGAGAGTTCTTTTTTTCTACGCGCCTCTCTTCGAAAACTAATGCATCATTAATTTGATTTCGATAGAAAATTAAAAAGCAAAATTATTATTCACAATTGATCCGTATTTACGGAAATCTTAAAGGCTAGAGACGATAAGTTGATCTTCAAAAATAACATAATATTATATAAGCAAATCCATTACGCCTTTCTCTAACCACCACTTACACCTTGCACAAACTCAGCGAAAATTGCATTTTTCTACAGATTTTCGCTGGGTTGATTTATAAACCCAGCGAAAATCATACCTTTCATTGACTTTTCGCTGAGTTTCCACTTATAATCAGCGAAAACAAGGATCACTCTATGATTATAGGTCGGGACGAAGAGCTTGGAATGCTTCAGGAAGTTTATGAATCTACTGAGCCTCAATTCCTTGCAGTTTACGGAAGACGGCGCATTGGCAAAACATTCCTCATTAGTGAATTTTTTAAAAGCAAAGGGCTTTATTTCGAAATTACAGGAATGAAAGACGGTACGACAGCGGAGCAGCTTTTCCAATTCGCCTATGAATTTTCACGTAAGTTCAATCAAGGGGATCGGGTTGCTCCACCTAAGAGCTGGGCGCACGCCCTGAACTTATTGCACGAGGCCATTGAAAAAGTAGAACCGGAAAGAAAAATCATCTTATTTTTTGACGAAGTTCCTTGGCTTGCATCTCCTCGCTCTAAATTCCTAAACGCCCTAGAGCATTTCTGGAATCGTTATTTATCGAGAAATAAAAATGCAATCCTCATTATCTGCGGCTCTTCTGCATCTTGGATCATTAGAAATATTATCAACAACAAAGGGGGACTGCATGGAAGACTGACAAGGAAAATGCGGCTACTCCCCTTTAGCCTATTAGAAACAGAACAGTATCTTCAGTCTCGCCATATTGAATTAGACAGAAAGCAGATCATCGATATCTATATGGCAATCGGCGGCATCCCGAAATATCTTTCCTATCTAGGGAGAGGCAAATCTGCAGCGCAAAACATCAATGATCTCTGTTTCTCCGTTAACGGTGCGCTCTACAGCGAATTTGAAAATCTTTATAAGTCTCTTTTTGACAACTACGAACACCATATCGCTATTGTCAAAGCTCTTGCACGAGCAATCGATGGCTTAACTAAGGAGGAAGTGTTGGATAAGGTCGGGTTGGCATCCGGCGGTACCTCCACCAGCATCATCGAAGACTTAAGCAATGCGGGATTCATCGTTTACATGCCCACATTTAATAAAAGAAAGGTAGGCGGTATCTATCGACTTGTCGACGAATATTCCCTGTTCTATTTGACCTGGATCATAGAAAACACATCGATGGGTCTCGAGAGCGTGGATTCAGAATTTTGGATTAAAAAGCAAAGAACCCCCAAGTGGAATGCATGGAGCGGATGCGCCTTTGAAGCTGTCTGCCTAAAACATATTCAGCACATCAAAAAAGCATTAGGGATTTCAGGGATCAGTACAATCGAATCGGGGTGGCGGATCTCATCTCACCAAGCAAACAATCCACAAGGTGCCCAAATCGACCTTGTGATCGACAGAGCTGACAAATGCATCAATCTCTGTGAAATGAAATACAGCGATTCAGAATATGTGATCGAAAAACCCTATGTCGAAAAATTGCAAACAAAAAAACAGGTGTTTAGAGAATATACAGGCACCTCTAAAACCCTATTTACAACGCTCGTCACCACGTACGGCGTAAAAAAAAACGCCCATTGCCTAGCCGTTGTGGATCAACAGCTCACAATGGACGCTCTTTTTTAAGCATTATACGATGTCGAGGTCACATTCCCGCCGGTGCCGGTCCAATTTGTATGGAAAAATTTGCCGCGCGGCGCGTCGGTTCTCTCATACGTGTGCGCACCGAAGAAATCGCGCTGCGCTTGGATCAGATTGGCTGGAAGCCGCCCTGTGCGGTATCCATCAAAGAAGGCAAGGCTCGTGCTGAAACATGGCGTTGGGATTCCCGCTTGGGCAGCTTGCGCGACCACTTTGCGCCAACTAGCCTCTGATCCTTGGATCTCCTTGCGGAAATAGTCATCGAACAAGAGATTGGCAAGATCGGATTTCTTATCGTACGCTTTTTTGATGTCGTTCAAGAATCTACTGCGGATAATGCATCCTGCACGCCACATGAGTGCAATCGATCCGTAATTGAGCTTCCACTTCATTTCCCCTGCAGCGGCGCGCATCAACATAAACCCTTGGGTGTAGCTGATGATTTTCGATGCGTAGAGAGCCTGACGGATGTCTTCGATAAACTGTTTCTTGTCCCCTTGAAATGAATAGGCGGGACCGGAAAAAAGTTTTTCGGCTTGAAGTCTTTCATCTTTAAGAGAAGAAAGACAGCGAGCAAAAACGGATTCTGCAATGAGTGTTACAGGAATGCCCATATCGAGCGCGCTGATTCCTGTCCACTTCCCTGTCCCCTTTTGTCCTGCGACATCGAGGATTTTTTCCACAAGAGGTGTGCCATCGGTATCGCGGTGGGTGAAAATCTGTGCGGTGATCTCAACGAGAAAGCTATTGAGCACTCCTTTATTCCACTCGGCAAAGATCGCGTGCATTTCATTCGCATCGCAACCGAGTAGGTTTTTTAGGAGAAAATAGGCTTCTGCCATGAGCTGCATATCGCCGTATTCGATCCCGTTGTGCACCATCTTGACATAGTGCCCCGCGCCTCCATCTCCAACCCATTCGCAGCAAGGAAGACCGTCTTCTTCTGCCTTGGCAGAGATCCCCTGAAAAATCGGTTTAATGAGAGGCCAGCCGTCGGGATTTCCCCCGGGCATGATCGAAGGTCCATGGCGCGCACCTTCTTCTCCTCCAGAAATCCCCGATCCGATATAGAGAATTCCTTTAGCTTTGAGCGCTGCTGTGCGTCGCTCAGTATCGGGATAATGACTGTTGCCTCCATCGATGATCATGTCTCCCTTTTCCAAAAAAGGAAGGCATTCCTCGATAAGCGCATCTACAGCATCCCCAGCTTTCACCATGAACATCACCTTGCGCGGGCGTTTCAAAGCGCGGAAAAATTCTTCCATCGAATGGGAGCCGATGACGGAAGTGTTTTTGGCAGGCCCTTTGAGAAAGTCATCCACTTTGGAGACCGTTCGGTTGAAGACCACGACCTTAAAACCATGGTCGTTCATATTGAGCACGAGGTTCTGCCCCATCACAGCAAGTCCAATCAATCCAATATCCGCAGCACCTTGTGTCATCTTCTCCTCCACATCATGTTTTCTCTTGAATCTTAGGGAATTTCCCCTGTAATATTTATCGCTTAATTGAGTCCTCGTAGCTCAGGTGGATAGAGCGGTCGCCTCCTAAGCGGCAGGTCGCGCGTTCAACTCGCGCCGAGGACGCATTCTATGTCTTTAAGTACTTATCCACCCCTTGCGCAATGCCGATCGCCATCCGATTGAGATAGTCTCGGCTTTTAAGACGATCGCGCTCATGTGCGTTCGTAATAAAGCCCCCTTCGACGAGCACCGCTGGCATCTCCGTTTCCCGAATCACGTGAAAATTGCCATGCTTCACCCCTCTAGAATGGGCTGTCGTTTGATCGATCACCCGATACAGGATGCAATTAGCCAGCCGCTGCGAAGCGCGCGAACGCCAGGGCTCAGAGGAACCGTAATAAAACACCTCGATTCCATGCGCATCTGTATTTTTGGCCGAATTAAAATGGATGCTGACAAACAGCACGCCGCTTGCCTTATTTGCAATCGATACTCGTCGTGGAAGCGAAAGATACGCATCGCGGTTGCGCGTGAGCATCACCCGGTATCCCAACTCTTCTAAATGTTTTTTCGTCAGGAGTGTCGCAAGAAGAGTGACTTTTTTCTCTTGAAATGAGCGCACCGCGGCCCCATGGTCTGTTCCCCCATGCCCCGGATCCAAAATGATGAGCGGCGCTAAGACTTTAGGTTCGAGCTCTTCACGCGAACTTTCCCCATAGGCTGCAGTAGTATAGGCGTTCGCTGACGGACGCTTGCCCGCTCCGCTAAGCACCACACAGAGGACAAGAATAAAAATCAGGTGAAGCGCGCTGTTCAAGCGCATGTGGTTTCTCTCAATTCTTGAATTTTGCGGATCACACTCAGCGTTCTAAACGTAAGAACTTCTCTTAAATTTAGGGACTGAACGGATTATACTCAAGGAACTTCAATCAGAAAGAGAACGCCCAAGATTTTAAGTCTTGGACGTCTATATGGTGAACTTTAGCTCCTGTCAGATGCTGCGGGAGCTCAAGGGATCCTACATTAAGATTTATCGGAAGGGAAATGCGCCGAAAGCATCGGAAATACTTCCTTAAGAATGTTTACAAAAACAGGAACCCCAATGTTGATAAATTCGCGCGCCGCTGTCTTCACATGTTTATGTTTTCCAATCTTAGCAAAGCTTTCCTCACTTAAGAAAAACGATTCTTTAAAGCGCATTAAAAGGTTCGTAAACTCTCGCCCAGTAGTCGCGCTCTTTTTGAATTCTACGACAATATCTTTCTCAAAAGCGTCTTGAGTCGCCTGAACCGCTCGAGCCGCGGCTGCTGCTAAAGCCTGATTGAGCTGTTCTTCGTTTGAAATTTGTCCTCTGACAGCGCTCGAGTAGATCGATTGAACATCGCTGACAAGCGTCCGCACAATCTCTTCTCCCATTCTATAACCCTTGCGCACAGCATCAGCATGCGCCTCAATTTCCGACTTGGCGCTTTTGACTGTTTGTAAAATCTCATCAGCTGATCTAGCATGATGTCCTATGCCTGCAAAATGAGCTGCACAATCAACCCCACTTAAAGCTTTGCCCATCTCTTGCATAATGCGCTCTAAAGCTACCGATAGAACCTCTTCGAAAGCAGCTTTTGTCTCTGGTAATTCAGATTCAAACGCCGCTTGTTTTTGTTTCACTTCTTCAACAAAGCGCGTTCTCGCTAGAACGACAGGATCTGATATGAGAGGAACTTCAGAAGGAAAATACGGCACAAGCGTCGGAAAGATGGCTTTCAGGTTCGTTTCAAAAGAAGCCACGCTCCCTTTGACAAACTCACGCGCCGCTCTTCTCACGCTTTTCTGTTTTGCAATTTCAGTAATATCTTGATCCTCTACAGCAAACGACCTTGGGAAGTTTTTCACGTCAGCAATAAAATCTTGAGCCGACAACAAGTCCGTTACGAACGGCTCCAAACTCCGCCTAAGAGCATTTCCAGTGGAAGTCAAGGCTTGCCCTACAGCTTTTTGAAGAACTTCAGTAAGCTGCGCTTCGCCTGAAATGTTTCTCCTTGACACCTCTAAGTACGCCACGGTCACATCACTTACTAACCGTTTCAAAAACGTTTTTGTGCTCTGATATCCTTTGCGTATCGCATCAGCTTGCAGCTGGGCTCTCTTTTGTTTATCAGGTGAAAGCGTTGCTACTGCTTTAAGATCGAGATCAATCATCTTTTCGGCTCTAACATAGAGTTCTTTAAGAACAGTTTTTATTTCAGGTAATGCTGCGGTAAACGCTTCATGTCTTTCCTTCGCCGTTTGAATGAACGCAGCCTGCTCGGGTGATGTTAGAGGGAATGAATCTAGAGATCTAGAGGGAGCGATGGTTAAGGAGCTAGAAGAGAATGGTCTGCTAAAGGGGCTAGGAGGAGGCGTGATGGTAGGGCTTAAAACCGCCGTGTCAGGTAAAATTCCATAGAAAAAAGCAGTACCCATTCTTTTGTTAAAGGCTACTTCATCAGCCTTTTGATCATGCCGCAATTCCTTCGTGTTCAACAAAATCTTAAGGATTGTACGAGACTGAGTAGTCCGAGGATTAGGGATCTCTTTCAGCAACATTGTAGCGATCGACTTGAAATCGCGGTACTCTTTCGTGCAGCGCAGATAAAGGTTGTAGTTTTCACCGCCTGGAGCTTTCGCTTGAGCATAACTTTTTTTATAGAGGTCATACGCTTGACGTAAATCTTGAAGACCTTGAGTTACTGTTGATGCCATAGTTTACCTTCCTGGTTTTTACTTAATAATTTTAAGTGAATTTAAAAATAAAATCAACACAGACCAGCTAGTTGCTCTAATTTAATTAACTAAATCCGCATTTAAATTTAAAATATATATACAACTAAATTTAATTCACATTACCACTCACTACGGATCTCTTTTCTAAATTTTTCAATGCATGGAGCAATTCTTGCTTTGTAAGGAACTTTCCCGGAAGAGCATCTTCTAATATATTCACAACCTCTTCATACAATTTTTGCTTCCCCGACCATCTACGGCAGACGAGCTCTTCGCTTTTCACACAGTCTGCTGTCAGTTTTGCGATTTGTTTAGGATGACCTCCAGAAACTGAGGTTAAATACAATTTCATTTCATATTCTTCTCTCATTATTCTTAGAGTTTTCTCTGCTAATTTCATCTCGTGACTGCTCCCTCGCCTAAAGGCGAAGGCTTCTAGGGATTTCTCCCAGGCCATCCAATCCGAGGGCCAAAATATTTTGCGCTGCATTGAGATCCCT
>JAGVMG010000031.1 GCA_020053915.1 Parachlamydiales bacterium
CAAGTTACTCTAGATGCCCTCTTTGCCATTCGTGGCACTGGACTGATTGCCCCTTAATCGGGAGAAGCTTTCTGCTTCAGCTGAGAGAGAATCTTCACTAGGGGAGTTATACCGAACGCATTTCAAACACAGCGCTCCCGAAAATACTGGATAACAACTGCCCATCTCGAGTACGTTTAAGGTTATAAACGGCGAGATATTTCTATGCACTTTATCCTTCCCTTGGCATCCATAGCCTCTTTTTCTACCGCTTATGCCCAATCTGATTTCTTTGGTAAACTCATCATCTTGAGTTTACTTGCACTTTCGATCATTTGCTGGGTTGTTTTAATTTATAAGATTTGGGTCACACGTCAAATCCGCCAAATCTCCGCAGCTTTTCAACACGTGTATCAGCAAAACAAAGAACAGCTGCTCAACTTGGAAATCAATTCCATGCCCCATCCGCGCAAGCCTCAAATGCCCCATCCTTTTGCGCAGATTTTTTCTGAACTCAAAACGAAAACCATTGAAATTTTGAATAAAAACCTCTACTTCGCAACCCAGCAGCACGGAAAAGAACACGCACAAGTGTATCTTTCTCCCACCGATTTAGAAATCCTGGAAACACACGTCTTGACCACGATCTCCGCACAGAAAAAATCGCTCGAGAAAAACCTCTTCGTGTTGCCTACGATTGTTACACTCGCTCCCTTTTTGGGACTGCTCGGCACCGCGTGGGGGATTCTCATCACACTATCCGAGCTGCACTCAGGAACTGCCGTCAGCTCGAATGCCGCCGTACTCGGAGGGATCTCGACAGCGCTTGCCACCACCGTGATGGGCCTTGTCATTGCGATCCCTGCCATCATCGCCTACAACTACTTGAGAAGCACAATCACGCACTACACCTCAGACATGGAAGATTTCCTCTACAAACTGCTCTCGTCGATCGAATTGCAATACCGCAAAGTCGAGTAAGCCATGCGCAGAAACCGTCTTTCCACACTTTCTGAGACACACGAAGAGCTGCAGATCAATTTGACACCTCTCATCGACGTCGTCTTTGTCGTGTTGATCGCCTTCGTCGTTATCGCTCCGATGCTTGAGCTCGACCATATCCAGCTGGCTCCCGGCATTTCAAAAGAAAACCGGGATCTTTCTTCTCTGCAAGAGCCCTCTGCTCTATCGATCCACGTCCGTGAAGACAACACGATTTGGCTCAACCAAAAACTCGTCTCCTCACAAGAACTCCTTTTGATCTTGAAGCAAGCTCATCTACATACACCGACCCGCATCCCACAACTCTTTCACGATAAAAAAGCACATTTTGGCACCTATCAAACCGTGAAAAACGCCGTTGAACTGGCAGGCTTTGAGCAGATGGATGTGATCCTACAACCCGGTTAAGTCATGCCTCACAAAGATCCCTTAAAAAAAAAGATCCTCCTCTCCGTTCTCTGCATCCACGCTCTTTTTTTAAGTGTTCTTCTCGGCGCACCCCTCCTCTCTCATAAACCCAAACGCAAAACACTTGTCGTTCATACTATTCTTCCCACACCCTCTGTAAAAACTCCCGCTGTGGCAAAACAAAGCGCACCCATCGCTGCAGCTCCCAAGCCCACTCCAATAAAACAACCCACACCTCCAAAACCCCAACCGGCCCCTAAACCCACTCCGAAAAAAGAACCTGCCATCGCCGATAAAAAGATCGCACCCGCAAAACCTGCTCCCAAAAAACAACCCGCGCAAGAGCCTCGTGCTAACATCTCCGATGCGCTGAAAAAAGAATTGCAAGAAAGTTTGGCAAAACTGAGTGAAACTCCTGCACCATCCACTCGCAGCGCGAAAAAAATGACTACAGGGCAACAACTGCCCCCTACTTTGCATATTGACAGCGCCGATTTGTCCTCATCACAGAACGATTATACAAAAATGCTCGTTCATTTTTTGCATGAATCTCTAAGCCTTCCAGAAATCGGAGAGGTTAAAATTCAATTGACCTTGCGTCAAGACGGAACAATTGCTAAATTAGTTGTTCTGAAAACAGAAAGTCAGAAAAACAAATCCTATTTGGAAGCAAACCTACCTCTTTTGCGCTGTCCTCATTTAGAAGACGCCAAAAAAAAAGAAATGACTTTTGCTCTGACATTTTGCCATGAACTTTGATGGGAGACCACACGATGATCAAAATTTTTGCACTGTTATTTTTTAGCATCGCGCGTATCGGCTTTGCCCAAGAATCCCAAAACGACCCAGAAATCCGCGTTCATCTTTCGACAACAAGCACTCTCTCTCCTTTTTATCTCGGAATTCTTCAAGGCACACACGCGACATTTGACAGAGCTTACTTAGCACAACTGGAAGGGATCCTTCAATACGACCTCAACTACAACGGCTCCACACAAGTCATGCCCCGCTCTGTTGAAAAAGAAAATCACCTCAACTTAGAATCCCCAAACGCCGCATTCAATCCCCAATCATGGAAAACATTTGGCGCAAACTATGTTCTCAAATGGGCAATCACCGGAAAAACCCTGCAAGCCTCTCTTCTTACCGTACAGTCGGGAGCGCTCCGACAATTTTCTGGGATCGCACTGACAGGAGAATTAAACCACGATCGCCGCCAACTCCATAAGCTCGCAGATGGAATCCATAAAACGCTGTTTCAAACAGATGGGATCTGCAACTCGCGCATCTTGTTTTCCTATCAGGTCAGAAATCCGAGACCCGATGGATCCGAATGGGTTTCAGAAATTTGGGAGTGCGACTGGGATGGAGCCAACTCGCGGCAAATCACCCATGAAGGAAGCTACTGCGTGAGTCCGGTACTCCTTAACGACCGCTTTCTCTATGTCTCCTATAAAAACGGACAGCCTAAAATTTTTCTCTCTTCACTATCAGAAGGAGTAGGAAAACGCGTTATCCAACTCGGCGGCAATCAACTGCTCCCCGCCATATCTCCTAAAAAAGATAAAATCGCCTTTATCTCCGACGCCTCGGGACGCACCGACCTCTTTTTACAGCCGTTAAATCCTGAAACAGGAGAAGTAGGAAAACCTGTACAACTCTTTTCGTATCCAAGGTCCACACAAGCCTCTCCTACATTCAGCCCAGATGGTTCTAAAATCGCTTTTGCCTCCGATAAAGATGGCGGGATTCGGATCTATGTCATCCCAGCCCACGCATCGGGATCCCGTCCTCCAGCCCGCATGATTTCGAAACAAAATCGAGAAAACTCCTGTCCTTGTTGGTCTCCTGATGGAACAAAATTAGCCTATAGTGCTAAAACGAATGGAATACGGCAGATATGGATATACGACTTCAGCGCAGACCAGGAATGGCAACTCACATCCGGACCGGGGAATAAAGAAAACCCCTACTGGGCACCCGACAGCACACACATCGTATTTAATTCGACTGACAATTCAACATCTGAACTCTACGTCGTCAATTTAAATCAGCCAGAAGCCATAAAAATTACACGAGGCCTCGGAAAAAAACACTACCCAACCTGGGGCCCCAAATAACAGACATTAACGCACGAGAGGCAAGACATGAAAAAAACTCAATTCATCATCGGATTCGGCTGCGCAGCGTTGTTAACGCTCGCGACAAGCTGCAGCACAGGAACGGGCAAAGGCACCGTTTGGGACGATCAAAAAACAGCAGGGAATTACAACCCTTCACGCTCTTTATGGGGCAATGACACCGTAGAAAACGAAGAGTCCTTCTCTCCAAGCTACGAAGATTTCGTCGCGCTTAATAACGACGACCTTAAAGCGCAATTTTCCGATGGCGCTGCTCCTCAACCAAAACACTCTCCCGGAGAAGTGGGAAGCCGCTTGCCAGGCATTGAAGGGTTCCACAATCCCACCCAAGGGGAATCCTCGGTTTTTAAATCACTCTATTTCAACACAGATGATCACATCGTGCGCGACAAAGAATCCCTGGAAGCACTCGAAAGAGTTGCCGCCTACCTCAATGCGCATCCCAATGTGTTCATCTTCGTTTCCGGTAACTGCGACGAGCGCGGCCCAGAAGGGTACAACCTAGCACTTGGCACACGAAGAGCCAACTACGTCCGCACAAAACTCATTGAGCAAGGTGTTAATCCCGAGCGGATCCACACCGTTTCTTATGGAAAAGAGCGCCCTGCAGATTTAGGACACAACCAACAAGCTTGGTCAAAAAACCGACGCGCAGAATTTAAAATTTATCAAAAATCATGAAGCGAATACAGATCCTTTTCCTTTGCATCACTGCATTAAGCTGCGCACCGCAGCTTAATGCACGGCAATATAAGCCCTATACCGATTCCATTATAGACGAACTCAGACTCGAGCTCTCTGACGTCAAGCATGAACTCAAAAGTGCGCTTGTCGATCTCAACATCCTCGACGAAAAGGTTCGCAAACAAGAAAGCCCAAAAACACAACCCGCACCCAAAACAGACCCCACTCAACTCACCGCTTTAGACCGCAGACTCACACAGCTCGAAAAACTCCTCGAAAAAGCCGTTGCCGACCTACGCACCCTTAACACCAACACTGCTAAGGCCCTGCAAAAAATCCAAGATCTCGAAGGAGAACTCGCTCTGCACGATCAAAAGCTCGACGAAGTGAACAAACTCAAAGGCACCCTTACCTCCATCTCAAAAGCCATTGGCACCCCAACTCAAAACACAGACTCCTCCTACCGCGTCAAAGCAGGGGACTCCCTTGAAAAAATCGCTCGTGCACACAAGATCAGCGTCGACAGCCTTAAAAAACTCAATCAATTGCAAAGCGATAAAATTATCATCGGACAAGAGCTTAAGGTCATGCAATGACAGAGAAGAGCGCCAGTATTGCCATTTTTGATTCTGGTTTCGGAGGCCTCACCGTCTTTCGCGCTCTAAGAGAGCTTCTTCCTCAAGAAAACATCCTCTATTTTGGAGATACCGCGCGCCTTCCCTACGGTAACAAACGCCCCGAAACCATCGTCTCCTACTGCAAACAAGCCGCACAATTCTTAAGCACACACGAAATTAAGCTCCTCATTCTCGCCTGTCACACCGCCTGCGCAGCTGCTCTCGAAGAACTACGCGCAACCTTCCCCCTTCCCGTGATTGCAATCCTCGAGCAAGCCGTCGAACAAGTCGCTCGCTCCTCAACTCAAGGCAAGATCGCCATCTTAGGCACACAAGCCACTCTAGCAACGGGCACCTTTCAGAAACAGATCACTCATCACCTTCCCCACGCCCAGCTCACCACAATCGCCTGTCCCTTATTTGTGCCTCTTGTCGAAGAAGGATTTATCTCTCATGCGCTCACCCAACTCGCCGTGAAAGAATATTTAAGCCCCTTAAAAGAAAACACCATTGATACAGTCCTCCTCGGCTGCACCCATTACCCCCTCCTCACACAGATCATTGCCCAAGAACTCGGCCCAAAGATCACCCTGATCGACCCCGCCACGGCCTGCGCAGAAAAAGCGCGCGAAGTACTCTCCCATACACACCTGCTCAATGAGCAAACAACCCCGCCCCGCACCCAATTCTACGTCTCCGACGATCCTGAAAAATTCCGTACAATCGGCAGCCTCTTTCTCCAGGAACCAATCACAACAGTCGACATGGCAGAACTATAAGACGCCATTACCAAAATTGAAAAACTCCTCATAATCATCTCATTTTCAATGAGTTAACGACTGAATCCCATCATTTTCCCGAACAACTGCAAAGTTTTTATTAAAAAACAGAGCTTCAAGAGACACGCCTCCTATCGCTAAGCAACTAACTATAAACAATTTATCTTCACGACGCATTTTTTGCAAACTCATTGTAATTATCTAAATCTAAAACGAATAAATTACTGATACTTTATCAAATTTATGATATAATCGTATACAACAAAGCTTAACTAAAGAAGATCATGTCCATTTATAATGCGTTAAATAAAAATAATAATGCCACATCACAATGGCGTTCACTGTTAGACGAAAATCGAGTTAAAAACGATTTCAGCTCCTTCGACTTTTTTGAAAAACTAAATTTTCAAATAAAAATAGAAAATTCATCTGCTACAGCTAAAAAACAAGGTGTTGGACAACTGCTCCGACGCAAAGTACATGCGCTTAAGCGTTCTGTTTTTATAACTCCAAGCAATGAGATTTTCATTCTATTCAATACACGAGATGATCGTTGCATTGCTAAAGGTGCTCAAAAAAAAGTAAAATTAGCATTAAATGTAAAAACAGGAAAAATTTGTGCTTATAAAGTATCTCGAGAACTGCATGATCCAAAAGAAAGAAAAGCGGGAATTAAAGAATATCAACTTGGCTTATCGCTAACAGGCTCTTCGTTATGTAAACCCATTGCAGGATCACTGAGAATTGAGGAAGACAGAATCGTTTATCTCGAAGAGTACATGCCTTTTGGAGATTTGACTCATTTTCTGCATCAACCAATCGAACCAGCTGCAATTTTACCCCTTGCCGTGCAAATGGCATCCACTTCTGCAGAACTTCACGCACAAGGCTATATCAGCCGAGATCTTAAACCAGCGAATTATTTTATTGAGAGCATGGATCAAGGCATTCCTAAAATTCGACTCGGCGATTTTGGCGAAGCAGTACCCATTTCTAAGGAAACAACTAAAAAGCAAAAGCCGATGTGGACGTATGGCTTTGTCGCACCTGAATATAAACGCGCTGCAATGAAGGAACGACCTGAACGCGCTGCAGCTGTAGCAGAATGCACAACAGAAAAGCTGGATAGCTGGGCTTTAGGCATGAGCATGCTCAGTGTATTTCACGGGAATTTGGGCGGATTTATCGATTCAAATCCTCAACTCACGGCATTTTTAAATGCTGAAGATCAAGATGCATTTATCGAAGTATTATTAAATGACTCAGATTGGATACAAGAACCTGAAAACAAAAACACTATTGAATATGTCATCTACAAATTGCTTATTGTTGATCCAGAGCAAAGATGGACTCCTGAACAAGCAGCAAATTACTTAAATTCAATTGAAATTGATCCCTTTATCTACGCACCCGAAATATCTCAACAATCAACTCATTCCGAAGAAGAGAACCATCCTTCAGATCTCGTACCACAAGAACATAATGACGATTCATTTGAAATCACGTTCGATTTACAAGAGCTCATCAAAGCGGATCTTCAATTCGATGCGCACATATACAAGAATTAATCATTGCGACATCAAAAAACAGACCCCACTTCTTATCTTCAATTCCACATAAACTCAGGACTCCTGCAAAGCTATGCAAGACGGCTTTACACTAATAAGTGAGGCGCGCAACGTCTCAGGGGACCCTGAAAAATTTCGCAGAATCGACAGCCTTTTTCTTCTGCAACCTATTGCTGCAGTCGATATGGCGCAACAATAAGACACAGATAATGCGATCACTAAACACTTTTCAATATTCACAATAATTACCAATATTGGTAATAAAAGCCTGAGATCGATTAGACTTTAGCAAGCTAGAATGGAATATCAGAATTTTAAGAGGAAAAATTGAAAGGAAAAGCCTGTGTAAGTAGAGATGATATTTTTGCCGATCTTGGCTTAACAGATTCTGACGAAATGAAAATACGCTCTGATTTGATGTCAGAAGTGGTTAAAATTATCCAAACCAGCAACATTCCTCACAAAGAAATCGCTGTTATCCTAGGGATTTCCGCTCCAAAGATATCTACTCTCATGTCTGGCAAGATCAATGATTTCAGCAATGACAGGCTGATGCACTATCTCACGCTCCTCGGATGCAATATAGAGATCAAAGTATCTGCGCCACGCCCTGTATCTAAGTCTGTCAAAAGAGGCATTATGAAAGTAAAAAAAGCGACGATCCGAAAGAACATTAACAAACCTAAAGTTAGACGAAAAAAGATTACACTTAGAACTCGAAAAACTAAAAAAACAGCTGATTAGATTTATTTATTTGACACAACTTCAGTTGAATCGTAAACTTTTTCAAAAAAGAAAACGATCAGACTGGAGAATTTTATGGGCAAGCTTAGAACATTTACTCACTTAGCCATTCTTGCTACTACACCCTCTTTCCTTATCTATCCTCAAGAACAATTCCTCCAAACCTCTTTTTCTACACAAAAACTCCACCTCAAAGAAGAAAAAACAAACAAAACCGATTTTTTTCCTATGATGAAATCCTTCAGCTCCTCGATGAGCTTGAGTCAGGAGAGCTTGAAAAAAAAGCCTCCTCTGAAGAACTGCATAAAATTAATCGCTTCATCGCTTATTTAGCAAAAGAGGGAGCTCTTCCTACCGACTCCGAAGAAGACCTGTCCATAGATGACGACGTTGAAAAATTCCTAACAGATGAATTCAACTCTTACGAATACACATTTTCTCTTGGAACCACAGGCGAGTACATCATCGTGCCAGCTTTTTTTAATGACTATGGAGAAGTCATCCTCTGCAAGAGCTGGGCGCAAAAAAAATGGAAGCAAACTAAAAAATTTGTCAAAAAACATAAAAAGGCAATCATTATTGGTGCAGCTGTTATCCTTGCTGCAACTGTTGTAGTTGTCGCCGTTGTCGCTGCCACTTCTGCTTCAGCAGGAGCTGCAATCGCTGGCGCCGCGGAAACTGCAACATCCTCTGCTGGCACTGCTCTAGCAGGTGCAGCAGGAGCAGCCGCATCTTCTAGTTCTGATAAACTTTCATCAAGAGGAGCACTTCCATCCATTCCTTCAATGTCATCTAACACATCACCAGTCATCTCAAATACTCATGAGGCCCCTACTCTAAAAGCAGCTCTTGACGAGCAGATCTTTTCCTTTAAAGAGAACATCGTCAAAGAACAGTTTTTCTCAAATACTCAATACAACGGACTATCTTGGGAAGAAAATGGGAGAGCTCTAGGATCTCTTTTTGCACATGACAGTCTTAAAAACCTCAACAACCAGATCCCCTATCACCCAAGGCTTGCTCAAGAGGTTCAAGACATGAGCTCGAAATATTTTCCCACTGTGTCAAAAGAAATTTGCGAAAATCCATTTAATCTTGGACACCTAGAAATTGACCGCAAATTCTCCACTGATTATGCGTCTTTGTATTCCGCATCAAATAACCAAGCAACTTTTAATACTTACTCCCATCAAGTACGCGGAGAAAGAGCTTTAGATAAGGGACATTATGAGCAAGCAATACAAGATTTAGGAAAGGCAATTGAACTCAATCCCGCAAGTCCGATTCCATATCTAGAAAGAAGCATTGCCCATTTAAAATTAGGTCAGTATGACAGTCTATTAGAAGACTACAATCATTTTACGAATCAAGCTCCAAAAAATGATTCCCCTTCGTTCCAGGATTTTAGCAAAGGTTTTGCCAAAGGACTGCCCAATGGCATATATGAATCTGGACGTGATATCATCGTATTTCTCACTAATGCATTCGCCCACCCTGTCCAAACAGGTGGACAGATGCTTGATGCCATCACGGTTCTTACCGACCTAGCTCGAACTGGTCAATGGAGTTCCTTAAGCGAAATTTTAGTTCCTGAAATTCATCAACTAATTCAAAATTGGAACACCATCCCTTCAGATAAACGCGGAGAACTGGCAGGGCACGCCTTTGGAAAATATGGAACAGACATCCTTATTCCAGGAGCCCTTGCAAAAGCAGTTTCTAAAGGAATTAAAGGAACTCAGGAACTAAGTAACGTCTATAGAGGGCTCAAAACAGCCGAACAAACTCTTCTTCTTGAGTCAGTTGCTGGGCTAGAGAGTGGCGCAAGAATTGCAGAAGTGGTTCAATTAGAAAAACAGATTTCTGGCTGGTTAGGGGAAGGTGCTAGATTTATTCGCAATAACGCTGAAGATCCAGTTTTTCTTTCCAGAGATGGGCTAAGAAAAGTACGGTTTGATTTTAATAGGCCTAACCCACATGAGAGTCCACACCTGCATTTAGAAAATCTCGTCGATGGCGAATGGCAAGAAATTAGTCGGGAATACCCGATAGATGTTCCACATAAATAAGAGGTGTTATTTTGAGAATATTAGACAACGAATCAGACAAAAAACTAAATGACATCAGCATATTTCTATCAAATGAAGAAGTCATACAATTACGCGGATATTTAAATCAATTATTAGAAAACCCACAACTGCAACATCAACACCTTTCAAGCGATGATTACCAAAAGGAAATAACAATTTGCTTATACGACGAGAAAAACCTAAACCACTTTGATCAACGGTCCATCAAACTGATAAAAGAAGACTTGTGACTCCTATACAAACCAAAAAGCAGAGGTTCCCGCTGCCCTCGAAAAAAATAGCGATTCTTTCGTAGGCTTTTTAGGAGGCTGAAGAGCAGAACCGGCGGGAATCGATACAACACTATCGCCTCTCAAGCACGGATTATCAAAAAGAAATTCTGATCTCATTATAGGGTAAAATCCGGTTCGTTCTATCCAACAGATGTCCACACAATAAGGTTAAAGCTATGAGGATTTATAACGTAGATTCAGATAAAAAAGTAAACAAGGTCATCCTTTACTTAACCGCTGATGAGGCAAAGGTCATGAAGGATTCCCTTGAAGCTGTCTTAGGTAATAGTAAGAAACATCATCACGAGCATATTCCCGATAGTGATTTTCAAAACGAAATCACTGTCTGCATATACAAAGAGGATGACCTAACAAGCTTTGATGAGCGTTCAAGAAAGCTTATTTTGAATGATGAATAATTAAATTTAAAATAGACTACCCCGACTTATCCACTAATCGATTGTTCTTTCTGATCATCCACAATAACGCACCCATCCCTAAGACATTCAAACCCGTTGCAATGCCTAAGTACAAAAACATCTTATTGCTCTTTTTGCTGAGCAACATGAGCCGTTGGCGCACCATTTTTTCAAAAGGCGTTTTGCTCTCATGCCAAGACCCAGAATAGAGATGACGCGCGTAGAGCGCTAAAGAATCATCCGGCGCATCGAAATAGTAAGCTGGAAACACAATATCCCGATTCTCTCCCTGATTTCCCATTTGCTTCACAGACTCGCCAAATAGCCAAAACGTCCGGTGTAGCACGCGATTGAGCATCGCATCGACATCTGTTCCCGGATAGTCGCGTCCAATCTGATCCCATTGCTCACTAAGCATCTGCATGCAGTGATTTAAAATCGGATGCCCCGCCCGTACCCCAATCAAGTTATTGGTAGGGGAGATGCAAGACGGCAAACTACTCATATAGGGCATGTCGATCCCACAAAAAAAATCGTACGCCGTATTCATCGCATCAAACGCTTTAAAGCATTTAACATCGTGATCGACATAGATTCCGCCTTCTTGATAGAGGATCTCATACCTTAAGACATCCGACTTCTCACCATAATTATCACTCTTCTCATAGCAGTCGCGCAAATGAAGAAAGTCTAGATCCTTAATTAGACATGTCTGCATCCCAGGACACGGCGTAGGGCGCTGACGATCGGTCCAAAATTTAAACGTCCAGTCAGGGTGCTTTGCCATCCATCCCCGCACATTTTCCACAGACTCTCGAGGAAAAGCACGTGGACCAATCCATATAAAATGCACCACTTTAGGAACCCGCACCTCAGCACTTGCCTGCGCCATCAGCCCTTTACGACTCTCATAAATTCCTTTAAAAATCCCCAAATGCTCCAAATCATCCCGCGTCTGCACATACTCCCACGAGGAAGACCCCTTACCGCTTAAGCACTCAAAATCATCCGAAGAAGGTGTTTTCACCTCTTTCTTCTTTCCACAGCCAGTTACTAAAGAGCAGAGCATCACACACAACAGCATCGATTTGAAAAATTGGATCATAAGAGCCTTACAACTTGAAGTTTATTCAGTTTCAAATCGTATCTTTAGCACACGATTCCCGTCAACAAACAGCTACATTTTCCACCCCTTCTATAAAAAAACACTTGATTTTGAGAAAGGTTACGTCTAATCTCCCCAATTTACAGATAAAAGGACCATTAATGGGTAAAGCGCTCATCGTTGTCGAGTCGCCAGCAAAAATCAAAACCCTAAAGAAATTTTTAGGCTCGAACTACATTTTCGAGTCGTCGCTGGGTCATATCCGCGATCTGCCTAAAAAAGGCTTTGGGATCGATGTTGAAAACGATTTTGAGCCCCAATACGCCCTACTCCCCGATAAAAAAGAAGTCGTTGACCGCCTGCAAAAAGCCGCGAAATCGGTCGACATCGTTTACCTCTCTCCCGATCCCGACCGCGAAGGGGAGGCGATCGCCTGGCACATCGCCGCGATCCTTCCGAAAGGCACCAAATTTAAACGGGTCACCTTCAACTCGATCACCAAAGAAGCAGTGCTTGACGCGCTCCAACATCCCAGAGCCATTGACCAAGCCTTAGTCGACGCTCAGCAAGCGCGCCGTATGCTCGATAGGATCGTAGGCTACAAAATCTCCCCCATCTTGACTCGTAGGGTTCAAGGAGCACGCGATGGAGGCCTCTCCGCTGGCCGCGTCCAATCAGTCGCTTTAAAGATGGTCGTCGACCGTGAAAAAGAGATCGACGCCTTTGTTCCCATCGAGTACTGGAACATTGGCAGCATGCTACAGGCAGATAAAAAACATCAGCCGTTCTTTGCTACCCTGCATTCTGTCGACGACAAGCGAGTCGAAAAAGAACTCGTACCCGGCAAAGACATCACCACAGTTCCCGACGAAAAGACAGCCCACGCCATTGTCTCCAAACTGCAAAACGCCGTCTACACCGTCCAAAACGTCGAGAAAAAAGAGAAAAAGCGCAATCCTGTAGCGCCCTTTATCACCTCGACGTTGCAGCAAGAAGCCAGCCGTCACTATGGATTTTCCGCTTCGCGCACCATGAATATCGCCCAAGGTCTCTACGAGGGGATTGATTTTGGCAATGAAGGCGCAGAAGGTTTGATCACCTATATGCGTACTGACTCTGTCCGTATCGCTCCCGAAGCCATCGATGCCGCACGAGCCTACATCGCTAAACAATACGGCAAAGAATATCTTCCAGCAGAAGGACGTCAATACTCCTCGAAAAAAAGCGCCCAAGATGCCCACGAAGCGATCCGCCCCACAAACCTCCAGCACTCTCCAGAAGAGCTTCAGCGCTACCTCAATGTCGACCAGTTTAAGCTCTATCAGCTCATCTGGCGCCGATTCCTCGCCTCGCAAATGACCCCTGCCATCTACGACACTGTCTCTTCCGATATCGGCACCGATAAGGGAATTCTGCTCCGCGCTACCGGCTCCATCGTCAAGTTCAAGGGATTTCTCGCCGTCTACGAAGAAAAACAAGACAGAGCCCATACGGAAGAAAAAGAAGATCAAGACAAAATCTTGCCTCCTCTAGAAGCCGGCCAAAAGCTCCAACTCCTCGAAGTCGAATCGATACAAGCCTTCACGCGTCCTCCACCGCGCTTTACCGAAGCCTCTCTTGTCAAAGAACTCGAGAAATCAGGCATCGGCAGACCTTCGACTTACGCGACGATCATGAACAAGATCCAAAGCCGCGACTACACCGAAAAAGAAAAAGGCACCCTCAAGCCCACAGAACTCGGTAAAGTCATCGCGCAAATGCTCGAAGACAACTTTAAAATGATCATGGACATCGGCTTTACCGCCTCCATGGAAGATGAACTCGAAAACATCGCTGAGAATCACAAAGAATGGAAAGAACTGATCCGCGATTTCTGGGGTAAATTCATCCCCACCGTCGAGACCGCCGAAAAAGAAGCTCACGTGCCCCGCGTCTTAACCGACATTGACTGTCCTGACTGCGGTCATAAGCTTCAAAAAATCTGGTCCCGCAAAAAATACTTCTACGGCTGCTCCAATTACCCTGAATGTAAATTCACAGCCCCCTTAGAATCGCTCAACTTCGACCGTTCCGAATACGACCCCTCTTTCGACTGGGATCAAAACTGTCCGAAATGCGACAGCAAAATGCAAATGCGCTTCGGCAAATTCGGCCCCTTCCTCGGCTGCACCAAATACCCCGAATGCAAGGGCATCGTCAACATCCCCAAAAAAGACGAGATCCCCGCAAAAGACATGCCCACCTGTCCTGCCCACGGCTGCGACGGCAAGATGGTCCAGCGTAGATCCCGCTTTGGCAAACCCTTTTTCTCCTGCTCTAATTACCCCGACTGCGACGTCATCGTCAACGACCTCGACGACCTCGACGAAAAATACCCCGACCATCCGAAAACTCCCTACGTCAAAAAACAAAAGAAATGGGGCAAAAAAGGCGCCAAGACCAAAGAAGCCGCTACCGACAAAAAAGCACCCAAGAAAAAAGCAGCCAAAAAAACTGCAAAAAAAACAGCTAAAAAACAACCCGCGCACACGCTCTCTGCCGCTCTTCAAGCCGTCACCGGAGAAAAAGAGCTCTCACGCCCTGAGGTTGTCAAAAAAGTCTGGGAATACATTAAAGAACACGGCTGCCAAGACAAAAAGAACAAGCGTCTCATCGTCCCCGACGCAAAACTTGCCAAAATCATCGGCAAAGAACCCATCGACATGATGAAGCTCGCCGGCCACCTCGGCAAACACCTCAGCTAAGTCATTAAATCATCATTTTTTTCTTAGGAGTAATTATGCGAAAATTAAATCCATTTGTTCTCATCTTCACTTCAATTGTCTTATTTTTTTCTCCTGTAAATTCTTTAGCTAATGAGGACTCCCCTTCGATCTATATACTAACGATGCCTAAGGGAGGAACGAATCTGCTAGTCAAAGCCCTACGCTTGTTAACAGATCAAGAATATTCTTTAGGCGGCACTCAAAAAATCAATCACCTGAACGTGACCTTTGACCATTTATGGCCACAGTACCAATCGAATATCAATGAACCCAGTTCACTAAAAATCATATTCTTCCGAGACCCTCGAGACATGATCATCTCCCAAATGTTTTGGATAGAACAAGTTAATAACTGGGCAAGCGGACTCCTCCCTCAAGAAGAAGTCGATGAATTTCAACAATTATCCACCGATGAAAAAATTCATTACCTCATCAATCTCCCTGATATCAATTGCGGGGCTAATTATTTTGCACATCTTATCGCAACCAATTTAGCTAACCCTAGTGTTATTGCTTTTCGCTTTGAAGATATGGTAGGCGCATTGGGAGGAGGCTCAGATTCAAAACAAGCAGAATCGATTCGCATCCTTGCACATCTTCTAGGGTATACATTAAGCCCCTCTTCTGTGACCAAGCTTTGTGCGCAGCTTTTTGGAAACACTCCTACTTTTCGAGAAGGAAAAATTGGATCGTGGAAAACCTATTTCACCGAGGAGCATAAGCGCTCATTCAAGGAAAAAATGGGAGAAGAGCTCATCCTATTAGGTTATGAAGAAAATGAAGCCTGGTAAGGCGCAAAAAGAAAGTCTATGCAAATTTGCGTCGGATCTATCTTGCCACGTTGTATCTCTTGAATGATCTCAAGATGATGGCCGAATGGGTGATATCCATGATCTGCAAATAGCGCAATAAAATCCTTAAAACTCCTACCCTTCTGCGCAAGCAAGATCCCATTAAACTCGATATAGATTTTATGTAAGCGTTTGTCATTGAGCGTATTTTTTGCGCCTTCAAGCAGTTCAAATTCATTCGCCTCGATATCAATCTTCACAAAATCAAAATGTTCGACAGAGTGCTCTTCCATAAAATGATCTAAGGAAATCGCTGGAACTTCGATCGTCTTACCTTGAATATGCGCAAATTGTGTTAAACTACCCGCACCCCAATTATTTCCGTCATGAGTGTAAAATTGCAGTTTCCCTACGCAGTTGCTCATCGCAACATTATGTGTACGAATCGCACTTCCAAAAGAATTCAGCGCGCAGTTTCTTAAGAAACTGTTGTAAATGGCAGGATCCGCTTCAACGGCATGGACAGAGCCTGCTTTTCCCACTCTTTTGGCAAGATGCAAAGAATAAAAGCCCACATTCGCACCGATATCTAAACAACGCATTCCTGGCTCGACATAAGAGAGAACATTGTTTAGACTCCGTATGTCAAAAGCATTAAAGTAGATCAACCTCTGGAGCATGTCTTTAAAATTCACATCAAAGCGAATTCCTTTACAGTCAGCAATCGTCTGTTCCGAAGAAAGCCGTGATAAACGCTTCACAATCGCAATTTTTCTTTCCACCGGAAAAACGCGCAGCAACTTTTGCAGAAGCGTTGAGCGATCTACGCAAAACGTTGCAGCGGAAAGCACAGGAGTCAGAAGCTGTTTAATTGTAGGATTCATAAGGTTCATGCTCATTGTATTTAGGAAGTGATTTTGCCCGCCCACTTTGCTCTTGTCAACCGATAAAGCACTCTTAAACTCAAGGGATGTCCCTGAGGAAGTTTGGGGTGTTCAAAATCCTCTCGCGGATCGCACTCCATTCCTAATCGTTCCATTACACGGTGAGACCGAATATTTTCCTTTGCGGCCATCGCCACAATTTCCTCAAACTGTAGCTTTTCAAAACCATAGCGCAGAGCAACTTTCGCAGCTTCCGTAGCATATCCACTTCCCCAATGCTCCGATCCCAATCGCCAACCCACATCAATGCAAGGCGCAAATGGCATGTCTAAATTCCAATAATTCAAGCCCACATATCCAATAAAATCAGCAATTCCCGGCACTTCCACAGCCCAAAAGCCATATCCTCGTACAGCAAGCTCCCGTTGGATTTTCTCAGCATACGCGTCGCTTTGTTGCCGCGAAAGTAAATTTGGAAAAAACTCCATTACCTTTGGGTCCGCATTGATGTGCGCGAAAGCTTCTAAATCAGACTCTCTCCAGGGACGTAGAATTAATCGTTCCGTCTTCAACACGGCAGTCTCTTCCTTAAGTAAAGCTCCACTCTAAAACACTGTTTTGTTAATTCACAATTGTTGGTATACGATTTTGAACAAATTAGAGCATGACCTATGGAATCGTTTCAACCTCATCTCACCGTCATTAGTCCTGTCTATCACGCAGAATCCCTCGTGGACGAGCTCATCGAACGGCTCATTCTCTCTCTTGCAGCTCTCACTGAACACTACGAGATCATTTTAGTCGAAGATGGTGGAAAAGATGGAAGCTGGAAAAAAATTGAACAACATTGCCTGATAAACCGACGAATTCAAGGCATTTTGCTTAGCCGCAATTTTGGACAACATGCCGCTATTGCAGCAGGACTTGAAGCCGCACAAGGCGAATGGGTCGTCGTTATGGATTGCGACCTTCAAGACCGACCAGAAGAGATCCCGAGACTCTACCGCAAAGCACAAGAAGGACATGAAATTGTTTTAGCAAGCCGCATCCAAAGGCAAGATCAAAAACACATCCAATACCTCTCTAAATTCTTTTACCGCTTCCTTTCTCGTTTAAGTGGAACAAGCTACGATAATACCATTGCTAATTTTGGCATTTATCATCGCACGGTCATCGATCCCATGCTCCGACTCCAAAACAGCCTACGCTACTTTCCCTCCATGGTCAATTGGGTTGGATTTCAAAAGACAACACTGCCCGTTGAACATGCTGAGCGCCCAAAAGGAAAAAGCTCTTATAGTTTAAGGAAAAAATTCCGCCTCGCTTGTGACATCTTGCTCTCTTATAGTGACAAACCTTTAAGACTCATTGTGGGTTTTGGCGCTTCTGTTTCCTTGATTGCTTTCTCCCTCGCTATTTACATCGTCTATCGCTTTCTCCAAGGAAAAATCTTCGTGCTCGGCTATGCGAGTCTTGCCATTGAAATCGCTTTTTTTTCAGGCGTGATCATCTCCGTTTTAGGCATTCTAGGATTGTATATCGGTAAAATCTTCGAAAGCTCCAATGCCAAACCCGCATTTTTGATCAGGAAAAAAATCAATGGATAGCAATGAATCCATCCCTTTCAACAAACCCTACTACTCCGGAAAAGAACTGGATTACATTCGCCAAGCCTTTGCTAGTGGAAAAATCTCTGGAGATGGAATATTCACACGCAAATGCCAGCAGTTTTTTTGTGAACAGTTAGGCTTTGATAAGGCTCTCTTAACAACTTCTTGTACAGACGCTTTAGAAATAGCAGCTCTCTTAGCAAACATTGGCCCCGACGACGAGGTAATTGTTCCCTCTTTTACCTTTCCCTCAACAGCAAATGCTTTTGCCTTAAGAGGAGCAAAAATCCTCTTTGCCGATAGTGGTGCAACACATCCCAACCTCGACATCTCATCTCTAGAATCCCTCATCTCTAAAAAAACAAAAGCGATCGTGCCCGTTCATTATGCAGGGATCGCCTGCGAGATGGAGCCTCTGCTCGAGTTAGCACGGGCCTACAATCTCTATGTCATTGAAGATGCCGCTCATTCTTTTGACAGCTATTACAAAGATACTCCGTTAGGCAGCATTGGCCACTTCGGGACCTTTTCTTTCCACGAAACAAAAAACATTTCCTCTGGCGAAGGGGGGATGCTGATCATTAACGCCTCCCAGTTTTATCAGCGCGCGGAGATCCTTCGCGAAAAGGGGACAAACCGATCCTCTTTCTTTAGAGGTGAAGTGGATAAATATAGCTGGGTGGACATCGGATCCTCATTCCTGCCTTCAGATATCATTGCAGCCGTACTTTATGCCCAACTCGAAGAGTTTCCATCTATTCAGAAAAAACGCCTCACTCTATGGAATCGCTACTTTGACAACTTAAAATCCCTAGCCGATTTAGGCTATCTTGAGCTCCCTTTTATCCCATCCTATGCAACCAATAACGCCCACATGTTTTACATCCTTTGCTCATCTTGTGAAGAGCGGCAGGCGCTAATCGATCACCTCAGATCACATAAGATCTATGCGATTTTTCATTACGTTCCTCTGCATAGCGCACCCTACTATCACGATAAACACGACAAAAGAGCACTTCCCAACTGCGATCGATTTAGCCAATGTCTTTTAAGGCTGCCGCTGTATAACGAACTTCTTTTTGAGCAAGTCGATAGAGTTTCAGAACAAATCCACGTTTTTTTTACGTCCCAAAAGACTCCGCATTTTGCGCAACTTCTATGTAAACACCTATACAAAAAAAATCCTGTAAAACAGCTTTACACTCAATAAAACACCGGCGCATCGCTCGGTATAAAATCGAAAATTGACGAAAACACCAATACGCTATAACCTATGTCAACTTGATCCTAATAGATTTATGATTGAAATTGAAGTATCTAGACCGAAGGCTCTCGTCTTCTCCACATTAGCCAATGTACTTACTTATCTTCTCGCAGCCACTCTCTCCCTTATATGTGCATTCGTGGTTCTAAATTTGTCGAGCCCTGAATTACTTCATGTTCCCATTCTTTACTCAAAAGATGAAGTTTTCTATGCAATGACCATCAAATCTATGTTAACGACGGGATGGTATCTAACGAATCCAATGATCGGAGCTCCCGATGGCCACAACTTAGTCGATTTTCCTACCCCGGAAGGATTAAACTACTTACTGATCAAGTTTATTTCTCTCTTTTCTTCCGAGTGGGCCGTCATCAATAACATCTTCTATCTTTGCACCTTTCCACTCATCGCACTAACCTCTCTCTTTGTCATGAGACAAATTGGCTTGCAAACCCCTTTTGCTCTTACTGCCAGCATTCTCTTTGCATTACTTCCCTATCATTTTATGAGAGGAACCGAACACTTATTTCTTTGCGCTTACTACACCCCTCCTTTGGCTATTTGGCTATCTGTTCTTATTTATAAAGACCAACTTTTTCCCAAAATTGAAACTTCGCATTCAATGAAAAGAAAGAAACTATACCGGTTTTCCCCCTATATTCTCGCTTGTATCCTCCTGGGCTCTACTGGAGTTTATTACGCATATTTTGGATGCTTTTTTCTTCTCATCTCAGGTTTAATTACGAGTCACAGAATCAAACATCTCCGTCCCCTCGGCTATGCTTTTCTATTGATTTCACTGATTACTGTATCAATGGTTGCTAACCTCCTTCCCACCTTGATCTACCACTTTAAAAACGGCCCAAATCCTCATGCCTATCATCGTCAAATCGTAGAAACAGAATTGTATGGGTTAAAGATTGCTCAGCTTCTTCTACCGGTAGACGGAGATCGGATTCAAATCCTTGCCAAAATCAAAAAAAAATACAACGATCACAACATTTGTAATGAAAATACAACAGCGACATTAGGAACCATTGGAAGTCTCGGGTTTTTAGTTCTCTTGAGCTATCTCCTTAAGAGAAAAAAAGACGACGTTTCTACAATCGAGGCTTTGAGCCATTTTACATTGTCAGGGCTACTTCTTGCCACTGTTGGTGGAATTTCTTCTATTATTACTGTCATTCTTTACCGAGAAATTCGCGGCTACAACCGGATCTCCGTCTATCTTGCATTCTTTGCTCTGGCAGCATTTTTCCTTGTTCTTCAAAAAATCTTAGCAAAAAAACAGCCCAATACTACACGAGCGTTGTGCATCTTGCTAGCCGCATTTGGAATCTTTAATCAAACGAGCGCCAACTTTTCCCTAAGCAAGACATTTAAAGCTCGAAAACATGCTTTTCTTCAAGACAGAGCCTTCTTTAGCCACATCGATCAGCAGCTCCCCCCGAAAAGCATGATTTTCCAACTTCCCTATCTTCCTTTTCCGGAAGGAGATCACCCGCGTCTTATTTCTTATGACCATTTTCGAGCCCCTCTCCACTCCAACCTCCAAAAATGGAGCTTTGGCGCGCTGAAAGGGCGCCCCACGGATCTCTGGCAAAGAGCTGTTAGCCAAATGCCCCTAACAGAAATGCTTAAAGAGCTTGCCTATATGGGTTTTAGCGGGCTCTACCTCAACCGCAATGCCTACGCCGATCAGGGCTCAGAAATCGAAACACTTTTAACTCAGCTTCTGCAAGAACTCCCTTTTGAAAATGAAACCGCCAGCTTCTGGGATCTTCGTTCCTTTATTCACAACATAAAGTCGTCTCAATCTAACGAAGAATGGAATTTCCACGCTGAGCAAGCAAAAAAACAAATTTTCAGGTGAACCCAATGAGAAAATTCATTTCTGTTTTATTAACATGGGCTTTTACAACTGGACTTGTTGCCGAAAAATCAGAGTCCCCATCCTATGTAACGTGCACCCTTTCTGGACAATTAGGCAATCAGCTCTTTCAAATCGCAACCACATTAGCCTATGCTTGGGACTACAACGCGATTCCTGTTTTTCCCGATCTAAATCAAACGCATTTTCGATTATCCACTAATAGAGATCAGATCTTTTTTCGACTGAATTCAAGAGTAGACCCGCGTATTTTCACCAATACCTTTACCGAATCGTTTTGGAATAGCTCCGTTCGCCCTTCCTATCAAAGAAACGTGCGTTTAAACGGTTTTTTTTGTTCCTGGGTCCATTTTCATCATCATAGAGATAAACTCTTAGAAGTCTTTGCCCCATCAGATACAGTCAGGAGGAATTTAACCAACAAATACCGAGATTTAGTTGAAAATCCAAATACTGTTAGCATTCATGTGCGCACATTTAATCTCAAGCATCATAACACTAAAATGTACCATTTTTTAGGAATGGAATATTATAGAAAAGCCGTAGAATTATTTCCAGAAGACACGGTTTTTGTTGTTTTTTCTGATAGAATCAATTGGTGTAAACAACACTTCCCCTCACTTAAGAGAAACTTTGTATTTATCGAAGGCGATCCCATTCATGACTTGTTCCTTATGTCCATGATGAAACATCATATCATTTCAAATTCCACATTCTCTTGGTGGGCGGCATATCTCAACAAAAATCAAGATAGCATCGTCGTAACTCCCACCTCATGGCATCATCCTGACCATTCCATTTTCCCACCTCCACAACCTAACCAATTCTATTTTGATCATTGGACGGTGATTTCTCCCGATTATAATGAACCCTATCCTTATGACATGACGTGGTATGATGCTAAAACCCAATCTCTTGATGGGAATTAGCAGCAGAGCTGTGCAAAGAGCATTGTTCTTGCGCTAAAAATTTGATTTCCGTTAACGTTCACTAAATTTTTTGGACATCCCTGCCATGAGATGAGACGCGATAAGTTCGTGCGGTTGGGATTATAGATAACAGAATCAAATTCAGAGGAGTTGGTATGAAGATTTCATTTTTGAGAGCTGCTTTTTTGATTGCCATCTGTTCTTGCACTTCTCTCATGGCAAAAATTTACGACTGCTTTTTATTCTATAACGAATTCGAAGTCCTTAACATTCGTCTCGAAGAACTGAACGATTCCGTTGATTACTTCGTTCTTGTCGAGTCCTGTGAAACTTTTCGAGGAGCTCCAAAGCCCTTCCATTTCGACGAAAACAAGCACCTTTATGAGAAATTCCTACACAAAATTATCCATGTTAAGCTAAATGACCGGCAACCAAATACAGGAGCTTGGGATAGAGAGTCCTTTCAACGTAATTGTATCGAAAGAGGGCTTACCCATTGCGCAAAGAATGACATCATTTTCATCTCTGATCTCGATGAAATTCCAAGGCATGAAATCATCCCGATGATCGAACATAAGTTATTACATAAAAATGTCTATGGATTTGCTCTACAGCAAACGATTTATTTCTTCCAACTTAACCGATCTCCTCCTAATGGGTTACATGAAGGGACATTATGGTTTGGCACTGCTGCAACAACCTACAAGAACTTTAAGCCAAAAGGAGCCCAGTCTTTTAGAGAAAAATCAAGAGCTCGAAAGCTTGAAAAGATTTATGACGCCGGTTGGCATTTTACCTATATGGGAGGTTTGGAAACTGTAAAGGCAAAAATTCAGGGTTTTTCACACGGTTTCGACGATGTCAGCTATCTAGATACCGATTGGGACATGTATTTAGTGAGCAGGCCTGCTGTGCCCATCGATGACTCTTTCCCCAAGTATGTGATCGATAACCTTGAATACTATAAATCGATTGGATTTATTGCAGATTATCCTTAAACCCATCATTGGAACCTATTATGGATGTTATCGAGATAGCTTTTGAAAAATCGTGCGGCGTGGAAAAAGAAATCGAGGTTTGGGAAAAAGACCGCCAAGAATTACTCAAAACGATCCATGCTTGCCAGGATCCAAAAGAATATATCAAAGGATACATCGAATCGGCAAATGGGATGGAATTTCAAAACCACGCAGCGCGCTTTGCTCCAAACCAAAAAGTACTTGATATTGGTTTTGGTCATGGCGAAACTTCGATCTATTTGGCTCTTCAGGGACATGCTGTCATTTCTCTGGATCCGTCCCCTATTTTTTGTGAATTATTAAATGGAATAGCACAGAAATTTTCGTTGCCGATTACAGTTTATCAATCAACCGGTGAAGCGATCGATCAGATCCCTGAAACAGGTTTTGATGCTTGCATCTTCACCGCAAGTCTGCACCATTGTGATGCCCCATTGCATGTGCTCAAATTATGTCACGCAAAGCTTAAAAAGGGAGGAAAAGTCTTCTTAATCAATGAGCCTCTTTTAAAATTCTATCGTACGAAGAAGTGGTATCAACACATGTTAGAATTTCACCCTGAAAAAGTAGGGCATTACGGCGGAAATGAACACATCTATTTCTATCGAGAATATCTAAAGCTCTTAGAGGATTCAGGCTTTTCCAGCCCCAAAGATTTTCTTCATTTACGACTTTTGCACCCTCGCGTTGTCATCCGCGATGATCTGACACGTCAAGTCAATGGACAATATTGCTTGTCCGATTTTAAGAGCTGCATCAAATTTATCATTTTATTGACGATTAAGAACTTACTCAATAACAAGCTTCTTTCACAGCTCTTCGTGGATCCAATGAAAAGGCTATCCCTTATTCCAGTATCATTTGAAGCGATAAAAGAATGATCGCAGGCGCGCACACTTAAGTTTTTTTTAACCTTTCCTTTACCTTAAGCACATATCCCATCGCCATTCCAATATGAACCCAAGTGTACACTCGAAAAAGACCCATATTGATCTGTAAACAGATGAGGACAACAACAATCGAAATCAAAAAAGCAAGAAGCGTGGTTCTTTCTTCTTGGGTTAGCTTAGGATTTTGAAGAATCCTCTTAAAATGATTCCAAATCACTAAAATTAGAACTACAAAACCTAAAAACCCATAGATACCAAAGCTTGCCAGTATCTCTGTGAGAATATTTGTTGGCTCCAACTTTTCTATGCTATAACGGTCAACATCAACCAACAAGCCCGCCATCCCCTCATAGAGCTTCTTTTGATAAAGATACGGTGCTACACCTCCTAGACCCACTCCAAACAGAGGATATTCCAAGAAAACGGTCATGGAGTTTAGCATCCCTTGAAATCGGTCGGCAAAAGAAACGTGTGTTAAGAAACCATAATAGAAAAACTTGAGAAAAGTTTTATGAAATAGATCCTTAAAAACAAAAGCAGCAAAATAAAAAAGCGAAACAAACCCAAAAAACACAATGAAAAGCCTTCTTTTAACTCCACGAATCCATTTTTTTACCCATGTGAAACTTGAAAAAAGGAATAGAACAGCAAAGGTAACTATATAAGAAAAAACTGCAGTCGTGGATGTGGTCACAAGTAAAAAAAGATTGGAAAATAACAATACTAACCAATCTGCACTCCTCACCTTACCATAGCAAGACCTAAACAAGATCAGAGCAGTGTAAAACACAACAAAAGGAATCGCGTACAGAGCAAAAAAGGACGGTTCATGAGCAAAAGCTTGCCCACGAGCAACGATGAGTTGTTGTAAAACAAATGGTAAAATGACTCCAAATAATGAGGCAAAAAACTGAAGAAACGCGTAAGAGCCAATACAAAGAAAGGAAACATAATAAAGATTGAGAATCTTACTTTCGCTTCCAAAATAAACCAGGCTAATCGGAACTAAGAAATATACGCAAAAGTTAAAGATATAAACAAGGCAATAAATAAAACTTCGATAAAATACTGGGCTAAAAAAAGAAGAGATCAGCATTGAGGAGAGAATCAATAAAAAACAAAAAAACAATCTTTTCTCAATAAAAAAAGTCTTATTTTTAGCAAGCAGAACAAAAAACATTCCTGTGCCAAAAACATGACTTAGCTTTACCTTAAAAAAAGAAATTTCGATATAAATTAAGTCTACTGAAAGTGTTAGAAAATAGAGAAACACAAAAACTGAAAAGACATCCAGCCGATACATGCTCAACACAGATCGAACGGATTTCGGCCCAGATAGAGCCTTTTCGAAGGAATTCGTCATTTCGTTTAAACTCTTTGATAAATGTCTTCTAAGCGCACAATGTCATCCTCTCCAACATACTCTCCCACTTGCACCTCAATCAGCTCTAAAGGCACTTTACCTGGATTTTCCAACCGATGTACCTGAGATTTTGGAACAAAGACACTTTCGTTCTCATGGACAAGCGATTCTGTTTCGCCAATTGTGACCTTGGCAGTCCCTTTAACAACGACCCAATGCTCACTGCGATGATAGTGCATCTGTAAACTTAACCGCTGCTGAGGATTAACGACGATCCGTTTGATCTTATAGCGTACACCCTCTTCGAGAATCGTAAATTTCCCCCAAGGGCGGTGGCTTGTAAGATGCTCAAAAGGCTCCTTCGCATTTCTTTTCTTTAACTCCTCAACAAGACTCTTTACGCGCTGAGATTCTCCTTTTTTTCCAATAAACAAGGCATCTTCCGTTTCAATAATGAGAAGATCTTCAAGCCCTATGGTCGAAATAAGCCTTGTTCCTCCCATGATCAGACAGTTTTTTGTATCGAGATCGCAGATGTTGCCCATCTTGACATTCTGATTGCTATCTTTTTCTAAGACATCATAAACGCTGTCCCAAGAACCCACATCTGACCAGCTGACATCTAAAGGCATGACCATCGAATGGGAAGATCGCTCCATCAAGGCGTAATCAATGGAAATATCAGGCATATCGCTAAAAAGAGAAACCGTCTCAGGAAAAGACCCCTGACACTTTTCAGAAATTTCAGGGCAAAATTGTTGCATCTCCTTTAAAAAAGTGTCGATTTTGAATACGAAAATCCCTGAATTCCATAAATACTCACCCGATAATACATACTCTTGAGCAGTGGTGTAATCGGGCTTTTCAACAAACTTCTCGACAGGGAGGATCGAACTTTTTTCCTTAGAATTGATTTTAATATACCCGTATCCAATTTCGGGCTGATGAGGTCGGATTCCGAAAATCACATGCCGCCCTTGACCTGCAACTCGCTCCGCTTCATCTAACGCCGCTAAAAAAGTGTGTTCTGGAGAAATAAAATGATCAGACGAGGAGACGAGAATGCATTCTTCAGGGTCCACATGCAAAATATCCAACAGATATGAGACCGCTAAACAAATCGCAGGAGCTGTATTCTTGCCTTCTGGCTCAACAATGATCTGCTTTTCGAGATCTGGATTAACTGTACCTACCTGTGACTTTACCAAATGGAAATAATCTTGATTTGTCACGATAAGAACATCTTCGGCGGGAACTTTTTGTAAAAATCGATGTGCCGTTTTCTGTAGCAAGGATTGGCCATCCCCAAAATGGAGGAATTGTTTTGGAAATGAACGTCGGGAAAAAGGCCATAAACGGGTCCCACTACCGCCTGCAAGAATGATGACTTTCATAATGTTCCTCGATTTTTCTTTCGACAAATTGCTTAAATTCATTTTTAAAACGCGTTCGATTAAAGAAAAGAGCGTGCCGACGGATTTCGTCCGGATCGAATTCCTTTTGCTCAAACTGTCGAACTGCATCACACAAGCTTGAAACAGTTTGCTCTCGGAAAAACGTCCCGGTCTTTTCTTCGATCACAGTTTCTAAAGCAGCCCCTTTGCCATAGGCAATCACAGGTGTCCCGCAAGCTTGAGCTTCGACAACCACAATCCCAAAATCTTCTTCCGCAGCGAACAAAAAGGCTTTAGCCTTAGACATGTACTCACGGACCATAGCGTCAGACTGTTGCCCTAGAATTTCGACGTTTTGTGAAGCCTTCGACTTCACTTTTTTCATTTCTGGGCCATCTCCAATGACGATCAACTTTTTTTCAGGCATCTGCGAAAATGCCTCTACAATCATATCGATCTTTTTGTAAGGAACCATCCGAGAAACAGTCAGATAATACTCTTCTTTTTTTTGTCTAAAAGGCATCAGATCTGTATCGACAGGAGGATAGATCACCATGGATTCTCTTCCATAGACTTTTTTAATTCTACGGGCAATGTAATGAGAAATTGCCGCGAAATGATCGACTCTTCCTAAAGAGGCAATGTCCCAGTTTCTCAAGTAATGAAGCGCCGCTTTTGCAATCGTTTTCTGAATGCCCTGTACCCCATCTAAATAGCGATGAGTGAGATCCCAAGCGTAGCGCATAGGAGTCAAGCAATAGCACAAATGCAGCTGATATGGCTGAGTTAACACACCCTTAGCTACTGCATGAGACGTAGATATGATTACGTCATGGCTACTTAGGTCAAACTGTTCAATGGCCAAAGGAAATAATGGAAGATAGTGGCGATAATAGCGTAAGGCCAAAGGAAATTTCTGTAAAAAAGAGGTCTGAACGCAGGCATCTTCAAACGGCGATCCTTTCAATCGTTTGGCATCGTGCACTAGGGTATAAATGGGAGCAGGATAAACCTCAGCAATTGCTGCCAGGGTTTTTTCCCCTCCCCCCATCGTGACAAGCCAGTCGTAGACTAAAGCCGATTTCATATTAGACTAAGTGTTGTTCAGAGGAAAGAACGCGTGCCACTCTTTCTTCGGAGTAACTTTCTTGATCTGATTGCACCATAATCCGGACAAGTTCTCTTAAGCTCGTCTGCGAGGACCACCCCAATTTTTCCCTTGCTTTCGTTGGATCTCCAATAAGCAAATCCACTTCTGAGGGACGGAAAAATTCTGGAGAAACTTCCACTCTCACCTTACCAGTTATAGGATCGATCCCTTTCTCGTTAACTCCCTCTCCTTCCCAAATTAAAGGCATTCCAATCTCCTGGAAAGAAAGCTCCACGAACTGGCGCACAGTCGTTGTCTCTCCGGTTGCAAGGACATAATCTTCAGGAGTGTCTTGCTGCAACATCAACCACATGCCATGAACAAAGTCTTTAGCATAGCCCCAATCTCTTCTTGCATCGAGGTTGCCAAGCATGACCTTATCTTGCATCCCTACTTGAATGCGCGCCACCGCTTGGGTGATCTTGCGTGAAACAAACGTCTCGCCGCGGCGCGGACTTTCATGATTGAAAAGGATCCCATTGCACGCATAGAGATTATAAGCTTCACGGTAGTTTACGACCAACCAGTAGGCATATAACTTCGCCACGCCATACGGAGAACGGGGATAAAATGCCGTGTTCTCGTTTTGAGGAATTTCTCTCACTTTTCCGTAAAGTTCGGAGGTCGATGCTTGGTAGAAACGCGCTTGAGGGCATGCAGTGCGCATCGCTTCGAGCAAACGCAATGGCCCTAATGCATCCACATCGGCAGTATACTCAGGAATGCCAAAGGACACTTTAACGTGGCTTTGTGCACCGAGATTGTAGATTTCATCCGGTAAGATTTCATCAATTAAACGCTTCAGATTTGAAGAATCACTTAAATCACCCTCGTGCAAAAAGAATCGCCCTTTGAGAGTAGGATCTTGAATTAGGTGCTGAATCCGACCAAAATTTGAGGAAGAGGATCTTCGGACAAGACCATGGACATAGTACCCTTTTTCAATTAACAACTCAGCGAGGTAAGATCCATCTTGGCCAGTGATTCCTGTGATAAGTGCGTGCTTTGTAGGGTTCATGAGAGCTCTCTTCGTGTTAAATGAATTTGGTCACAGTCTACTTCGACGCTTGAAAAGCTTCCAATGTTTTTCTTGCAGTGAGTTCCCAAGTATACTCCTTCGCTCTTTGGACACCATCAAAAACGAGCCGTTTCCTTAAATTCAGATCTTCACCGAGAGTTTTCATCGCATCGACGATCGACTCCACCTCCCAAGGATCAACGAATAAAGACGCTGCTCTACCCACTTCTTTTAATGCGGAATTAGCGGAAGTAATGACAGGACAGCCGCAGCTCATCGCTTCAATTACAGGCAATCCAAATCCTTCATGCAACGAAGGAAACACCAGAGCTTCTGCACCGCTGAGTAAAGAGGGGAGCATTGATGTAGGAATAAACTCTAGCAGCTTGACATCTTCTTGTACTCGGTGACGTGCGATCACCATTTGCATCGCATCATAAGAGGGACCCCTCTTACCTGTAATGACCAATTGATGAGGAAAGCCTTCCCTTTTTTTTAACAGCGCAAACGCTTCAATGAGTCGCACGAGGTTCTTTCTTCCCCACCAATAGCTGCTTGTATTGATAAAATAAGGCCTGGATATTCCGTAATGCGCTTTAACCTGTTCAATCTCTTCTTGAGCTCTCGGAAAAAAAAGTTCCGTGTTGACCCCCAAAGGAGTGACACAGATTTTATCTTCGCGCACCCCAAACATTTCCATTAGATCTTTTTTGGTATCTTCGGAAATCGTTAATATCTTTGCCGCTCGATTAAAATGAAACGTTTTAGCCATCCAGAAATGCGCTTTCGCACTAAAAGGAATCTCCCCTCGCAGCTCGCGAGGACACCGGAAACTATACAAATCGAAGACAGAAATCACTGTTGGAATCTTTAGCAAAGGGGGCACAGTCTCTTTGGGCATAAACGCCAAATCGCAGTTTAATCGATGGCACGCTTGGGGAAAGCCTAGATAAGACACAAAACGGGAAGGCTTGACAACACAATGCTGAAATCCAGGCGCTTGAGGACGATGCGCCAACTCACTTCCGGAAATAAAAAAGTATTCATTGCCCGTATCGAGATTGAGCAATGCCGTGCTCAAGGACAGGAGATAATTTCCAATTCCGGGAAGTTGAGTTTGAGCTAAATTTTGACAATGAACAGCGATTTTCATTACACTTTCAACGGATTTAACATTTCGTCAAAAATCTTCATATAACCTTCGGCAGTCCGATCCCATGTAAAATGCCCGATCGCTTCCTTAGAATGCTCGACATCTTGCTGACTTTGGTTCGGATTGGATAAGATCTGATGGAGCTTATCTGCAATGTCCTCTGGCGATCGCGGATCAAATAATGCCGCGCGCACATCATGAGCTGTTAAATGTTCTTCAAACGTTGGAATCCGAGACATTGCGACAGGCACACCGCGCGCCCAAGCGTCAAAGCCTGGAACGTTGCCCCCTTCATAAAGAGACGGATTAACCACTACAGAAGCACACTGGATCAAAGCATCAATCTCATTATTAGAAACATATCCAAGGCCTAACACATCTTTTGGTTCCGATCCAATCTCGACCCCACAGAAACAAGCGCGTCCATGGATAACCTCGGTCCCCGATCCAACAAATACCAATAAAATATCGTGCCCTTTTTGTTTTAAGAGAGGCAGAGCGGCAAGCAGAGGGCCGGAATTTTTGTGACTCGAGATATTAGTGGGACACAGAAGATATCTTTTTCGAATTCCAAATTTATGGGTAACGATATCTCGAGCCATCGATTCATCCACGGGGGATAACATACTTGTGGGGGCAACAGGAACCACTTTCGTTTTATCACCGTACTCAGGGTAAAACTTATGTAACTCGGTACGCATATGTTCCGTAGAGACGATCGGGGTCGATCGATCAAGCCACTGAGGCATCTCTCGATTAAGAAAATCTAACACCCAAGGAGCCATCGTCTCTCCTGAGAAAAAATACTTAAATGCAAAATCGTGAAAAATCCCAGCAATGGGACAGTCGAGCTTTGGACATTTGAGATGAAACGGCCATGTAAAAAAGGCGAGGTCAAATCCTTTGACAACAGCTTCAAGTTCTTTATGAACCGCCCCAGATAGATAAAAGGAAAGAGAGGAAAGAGACCCTGCGAATTTTCTTTGGAGGAGGTGCACCACATGCCGACTGCCTCGAATGTTGAAAAGGTCTTTTCCTCCCATTTTTACAGAGGAAAGGGCTTGGACCTTAACACCGAAAGTCGCAACAATCTGATCGATTTGTTCGCGTTTGATGCTGTGGGGGTTGCCAAAAAAAGTGATCTCTAATCCGGGACGCGCTTTAATCATGGCTGGAAGTAACGCGCGCAAAACACGCGATCCGCCTCCCGGATTGCCGATATGATCGATGACAGCTAATTTCATATCGTTCCTTTTATTTAATTGGAGTAAGCACGAAAACTGGCTGATGCCCTCCAGACGACCCATCTTTGTAGAAGTTTTCTGAGGTAAACCCAAAATATTCTACAATTCGCCACCCTTTTAAAAGCGCCTTTAATCTCAAAGGACCATATACACGGTGTAAATTCCAGACAATACAATCCTGTCCCACCGGTACAGCGAGAAACAAAAGTCCGCCGTCCTTTAACATTTTTTTTGTTTTTTCCATCGCTTCAAGATCCCCATTAGGTCTGATCGGATCTCCATATCTCCCTAAGCCATCATGCTCGAAACTTGAAATGGATAAGACTGCATCGAACAAACGCGGGTTCTCATCAAACTCATCTACTGTAACAACCGTCAATCTCGGATCTGTAGTCACAATTTTATTGTATTCAATCGTAGTCGGATGAGCTCCATAAGACAACAATATGCTTTCATACCAGGGAATTGTAGATCCCAAAATTGCAACATCTTTGTCAGCAATACAAGCTATGTACTTTTCCAATGCCGAATATAAATATTTATCAGTTGCTCCATAGTACATTGTCTGTTTTTCACGAGCTCGTTCCATATAATCCTGAAGTTGCTCCAGACTATATACGACAGGATGATCACTAGAATAGGAAGAATTCGCATAGCTATAAACAACAGGAATTGCTCCATTAAATGTGAATTCATCATATAGTTCAGGCGGGATATGTTCAGGAGGAGGCGAATTTAATGAAAAAACCAACAATGGAGAGAAAAAAGAAAACGCAAACATTAAAACAGTTGAAAAAAACCGATTTTCCATACGTAAACCCTCAGTTCATTTATTAAAAGATTGCCTAAAGAACCTTAGCGATCAAAACATCATTTGGAACCACTCCATCTTCAAAAGAAATCACATAATCGGGATTAATTTCTAAAATCTTGTCTATGATATCTTCTAGCTCGACATAGTCAAATTCAATCGTGCCACATTGTCTTATGTCATCAACCAAAATCGTGTGGGTTTTGACTTGATGCTGCTTAATCGCTTCAAGCTCAGCCAAAATAGGAGAATTTGTATTTCCTCTGGCGGTATTTCCCCATGAGTAATGCCCATCTAACCAAAAAGTTGCAGGATCATTGATTTGCTTTAATAGTTCAGGCAATACAGTTGTGGAATCACCTTGTAAAATCAAAACACTGGATTGGGAAGCAAAACGGTTTTTGCAATGCTCATAAAACTCTGGTGAAAGTTCAATCGAATAAACCATTTCAAAACCTGCATCTAACGCCATCTGAATGCCATCTCCATAGTAGCTTCCAGTTTCGATAAAACAGGGATTAAGATATTTAGCAAAAACATCTCGTGAGGCGTTCGCGTTTAAAAACTGAAAACAACAGGTAAAAAAACACAAAAAAGAGCTGAACATTCCACGCCAATATACGCTATCCGATTTCATAACGACTCCCTTTCTGTTAGACGCAGCCTTTCACAATATCCCAGGGATGCATTTTCCACAAACCTATATCCAAAAATTCAGAGAATAATGAAAACCGCTACCTTTGACACAAGATAACTTCCAAGGCAAAAGATTGACGAATTCCCAATTTTGAGGTACCGTTTAAGCGAATCCAGTTGTCTTAAGAACACGCAGCTTAATCAGAAGTAAAAAATGAATCGTAGATATTTAGTTCAAAACAGAGTCGCTATTCTGATTCTTAGATCTATCGATCTCTTTTTTTCCCTTGGCCTTTTTCTAAAGCACTATTGCCCAAAAAAAAATGAAACTACAACGGACGTGAATTCCGCAAAAAAAATTCTAATCAGCAATATTGCCCATATGGGTGATGTTGTTCTCTCAACCGCATTTCTTTCAGAAATTAAACAACAGCTTCCCCAATGTAAAATTGGAGTGCTATTGGCCAGCTGGTCTCAACCCGTTATTACAGAGCTTCCTTGGGTAGAATATGTTCATGTCTTAGACCACTGGAAATTAAACCGCTCTTCTCTTTCGATGCCCAAAAAAATCTGGCACTATGTCAAGCAGCGTCGAAGAGTAATTAAAGAAATCCGATCGCAACACTACGACATCTCCATCGACCTATATTCCTATTTCCCCAATGCCATCCCCATTCTTTGGAAAGCAAGGATTCCTATGCGTCTTGGCTACACAAGCGGAGGATTCGGCCCCCTGCTTACCCATTCTCTAGAGTGGATAGATACAACGCACAGCATGATCGATGACCAATTGAACCTTCTCCAATTATTAGGCATCATCGTTTCAAAAGGAAAAAAACCCGTTCTTTCACCAATGCCTTCTACTGCAATTTCAAAGAACTATCTCGTCTTTCATATGGGAGCGGGGCTAGACATCAAAGAATGGCCTGAGACCAAATGGAGAACTGTCCTCGAGCATTTCACCCAAATGGGATACGCAGTCTATTTTACAGGAAAAGGGAACGAACATAAAGCTGCAATCCAACGGGTCATCCAAGGGGTGGATCGCGCCGTCGATTTCAGCGATGTTTTAAATTGGAGGGACTTTGTTTCCGTAATCCGCGAGGCCAAACTCCTGATTTCTGTCGATTCCGTATCCGGACACATTGCAAGCGCCTTTGATGTTCCCACTGTTTCTCTTTTTACAGGGATGAATTGTCTAAACAAATGGAAACCCGTCAACCCGAACGCTCTCGCTTTAATCCACAAAGTATCCTGCGCTCCCTGTTATAAAAAAAGAGGATGCGAGACAATGGATTGCATTCGCGAAATCCAACCCGAAGAGGTCATTAACGCAGCTGACAAGCTATTAGGAAGGGTCGACTAAACCAACCCCTTTCTTTTTTCGCAATCGAGCAATGAGCCCCTTACGCACGAGTGGAGCTGCAAAAATCGCTGCCATAACAGAAAGAGCAAAAACAAGGAGCAGAACAAATAATTTAAGAACAATATTCATGCTCTGCAACGGAATGAGAAAACGCGCCATTAAGATGACCGCAAGTGAGGCCCCCATGGGATACAATACATCATGAATGATCCACTTACGCCTTTCTTCAACGAGGATCTTTTTATGCATGAACGAAATCGAAATCGCGATTAATCCCAGATTGACCACAACCCCAGTTAAAGCAGCCCCTACCCCTCCGAAATAGAAAACTCCTACAATCATCAATGGAACCATCACAAGCAATCCCACGGCATTCTGATAAACACTGAGCTTTGTCCAGCCATGAGCAAGCTGCATCGCATAAGGCAAAACAATTAGCCCATTCAACAAACTTGCGAGGGTCAATAAACTCATCGAAAGATACGTGTAATTCGCAATCTCCACATTTTGCGTCCAGACGTACAGTAACTCCCAGGAAAAAAAGGCTGCCATTAATGCCATCGGGATGATAATCACAGATAAAACTTGGCAAGCGTTATGATAGATATGAGATAAAACCTGATGCTCATGAGGATTCTCACGATCTTCCAATGCCACCTGTTTTGAAAATTGGGGATAGTAAGTCGTCAACACCCCTCCGCTGACATAGCTCAATGTCGCTGCAAGCATGCTCGCCAAAGCATAATAGCTAAACATCTCAAGCGAAAGCATCTTACTTAAGATCACCTTATCTACCTGCGACAGCAAGATCGTTAACGCCCCTGTACTTGTAATTCCCAAAGCAAACCCTTTAAGATGATTCAGAATTTGCATATCAAAACGAGGCCACTGGGAAGATTGGGGAAGATTTTTCCACACAACGAAAGCCATTAAAATGGTTTGCAAAGCATTAAGCGAAATTTGCCATATAAAAAAGGCTTGTATTGTTGGTGACACATGCAACAGAACGAAGATCATCCCTATGCCTTTTAGCGTCGAAATTCCCACAAAAATCACGTTGAGAATGATATGACGTTGAAGCCCCATTAATGACCCATGATAGAGTGACATGGGCCACTGAAAAGCTAAGGCTAAACCAATACAATAGATCGCTTGCTTAATGGTTTCTGGTGCTAGATCTTTTGCATGGATCCAGTCATTCGAAATAAACGGAGCACTAAAAAAAACAATTGCTGCAATGGCAATGGCCATTGGCCAATAGACCCATTCTAATGTTCGGATGACGTTACCAGAATGTTTCTCGAAAAGAGCAGGATCTGCGCTTAATCGAGCTAGCTCCCTGTTGACTGTAGGTTGAAGTCCAAGATCGAGCAAGCTGAAGATCATTGTAAGAGTGGTATAAATTCCGACAATTCCATAAGACTCAATTCCTATGAGCTTGATATAGGTGGGCGTAAAAATTGCGGAAACTAAGATGACCCAAATTTTCCCGAAAAGATTAGCTGCGAGATTTTTTTTTACAGATACCACTTTTTCTCTAGTCTGCTTAGGTACATTCAATATTGTTAAAGGGGAGCTTTTACAACACAACCCTGGCGGCTGTCAAGGCTATACCCACAAGCCTAATTCCTTGCAAAATTTGCCTTGCACAAATTTTCTTTTCGCGACACAATAAGAGGAATTTTTTATAAAAGATATGAATTATGAAATTTGCACTGCTTTTTTCTTGTATCTGTATAAGTATGATCTCTTGCGGGCATGCAGAATCTCAATTCCAAAAAAAGAAAAAGAAAAAACCTGCTGTCTTTTCCACTTCAATACAACAAATAAAGCAACTTAAATTCCATTCTCAAGCTTCGCAAGATGAGTTTGTGTACACTCTTCTCTACCCGATTCTCGGAAAACACGATGCCGGCTACTACCTTGAAATTGGCGCTGGAGAGCCGACCTACTTCAATAACTCCAACTTTTTTGAGAACAGCCTGGATTGGACTGGCGTAAGCATAGATATTTTAGAAAAACTTGTGGAACCCTGGAATTTAACACGAAGAAACCCGCTGCTGATTGAAGATGCTACTCAAGCAGATTATGCTTCGATTTTGCAATCCTTTCCTCAAGTCATTGATTATCTTTCTCTAGATATTGATGGCTATTACGATATCGTTCTAAAACAAATACCATTCAATGATCACATCTTCAAAGTCATCACCATCGAGCATGATGCTTATCGTTATGGCGATATATTCAGAAAAAAAGAGCGCACCATCCTCTCCTCATTGGGCTATCTTTTACTTTGTCCGAATGTTTCATTCAGTGGACTTACCTTTGAAGATTGGTGGATTCATCCAAGCGCATTTCCCCCTTCTGTTTTATCCGAAATCACAGCCCTTGATTTAAATGCAAAGGATCACAAACGGCTCATACAGACTATTCAATCTGCGATGTGCAGGTAACAGATTCCTCACCTCATCTAACAGTGCGCCGCATAGCATTTCTATCGAAGGAACAAACGGCCCCTTCCATAGAAAACTCTCATCCGAAACAGCTTAATCAGTTAAAGCGAGCTTTTAGAAGAAGCAGAATGACGAAGAATGACTTGGTATCCATCGAACACCACCTTCCAACCGCACTCAATAAGGTAGTCAATCACAAGCTTTCCTTTTCCACCATACGGTAATCCAACGTCATCAATCATGATAATCGTTTCTGTGGTTAAGCAAGGGTACACTGCGATAATTTCATCAAGGTGATGTTGCTGAGAAGGAATGGGATCATTAATATCAAAATCATAGCTATCCAAATACAGAAAATCGATTTTCTGAGTAAAATTTCTCAAAAACTCAATAGAATCCGATTGCACAAACTCGACAAAATCAACAAACTCTGGATCGAGGTCTCTCCTTGCAGCAGCTAATGCTTCTGCATCAATGTCTACCGTGTAAAAAACACCTCCATTTTGGCTAGCCCATTCAGCAAAAACATACGTAGAACCTCCATCCCCCCAGAAATTGCCTTTACCAAACCTAGCAGTTCCTGTCTCAATAAGAACCTGACACTGATTTTCAGACAACATTTTCAATGCAAGCTCAAAAGAGGGATATCTTAAACTCGAATTTGGAAGATGCCTTTCTAAAATACTTAAAGAATGCCCATCCTGGCTGACAAACGATGCGATAGTCATTACGATGAAAAAAAAACAGGATATCAGTTTGCGCATGCTAGCTCCAAAGGTTAAAAAAACAAGTTTTACATTACACTGTTCGCAACTGTCAAGGTCAAGTTCTTTTTGCGAGATAAAAAATAAAACACTCATTAAAATCTCTAATCGACAGGCACAGCTAAATAATCGTGCTGGTGAACTCTCTCTAAAGAATACCCCATACTTTCGACTATTTGCATCGTATGAAGGATACGTTCTCGGATTTCCGTCGAAGCCGTTTCAAAAACATGTCCTCCCATGATTTCTATGAGCATGACAGGTTTGCATCTCAATATGGTCTCGCGCGCACCAGCAAGCACTTGATCTTCTTGCCCTTCGACATCCATTTTAATTAATGAGATATTTTCTAAATTCAATGAATCGATGGTCAAAAGCTCAACAAACTTTCCAGTTCCACCATACAAGCCAGTGCCCCCTTCATTAAACATCATAAAAGGGCTGAGCTCGATTTCTCCCATATGATCACCAACACCTGCCCAGAAAAAGTCGACATTATTAACACCATTTAAGTGCATGTTGTAAAAAAGCTCTCGAAAGATTTTGGGTTGAGGTTCAAAGGCTAGTACACGACCGCTTGGACCTGCAAGTTGCGCCATCGTTAACGTGTGCGTTCCAATATGTGCGCCAATATCCAGCATGATGGTTCCAGATTGTGCATATTTCTCGATGAGAGAGACAATGTAAGGTTCCCAAATCCAACCATAACGAATATGATTTTTTATCGTGTCATTTGGAACATCTACATAGAAACTTCCCCAGTTAGCAACAGAATAGACTTTGTATTTTTTAAAGGGGAATTGTTGGATGTATTGAACAATTTCATTGGAGTTGTTCGAATGAATCCGTTCAAAAGGAAAATTCGATAGCCCCTGCGCATGGCAAGGGAAAAAATAGCTTGTTAAAAGCAGAGTGATCAACAACAGTTTTTTTTTTAACATTTTCCAACTCCAAGATTAGAGATATACACAAACACCAAACGTGAAATATGGCTCTTGCGTCTTTTTTATGAAACTAAAACTTGAATTTGGCGATGCTTGCGCATTGTTACAGCATAGAGGAAAAATGCGGTTCCCCAAAAAAAGAGACGGGGCTTATGCCCTTCTAGAAAATAAAAATCGCAGCCGCCGATGAACAGCAGGCCAATAAAGAGGGAAAACAGAACGATGGCTCGATCGTCCCAAAATGCTTTAGAAGCTGTTTTAAGAAGAGCAAAGGCGAAAAGAAGAAAAGACACCAGCCCGCAGACTCCAAGTTCAGCAAGGAGCAGCAAATAGATGTTATGCACCTTAGAAAAAAGGTGAGCAGGATGTCCGTGCTGTTGGGAATAGATTTGAAATTGATTAAATCCAACTCCTAAAAGAATTGAATCTTTTGCCATCTCGCACGCCATTTTCTGGTAAGCAACTCTTTCCCCATCCGCACTTTGTACGATCTGGTTATAGTTAATGACCCCTCCGCGTTGGAAAAAAGGAGCATAAAGAAGAGCCAAGCAGACGGCTAAGCTGAGCACGGCCGTAGAAATTAGCTTGAGGGCTTTTAAAATCTGCGCGTCTTTGGAAACAAAAAAGTGGCGATAGAGGATCAGAACTGCCCAGAGTCCCGTGCTTAACACAGCAGCAAACAGCGCAGCGCGAGAAAAGGAAACGCACAGGCTAAAGAAGAGAAAAAAGATCGAAACAAGAAGGAGTCTCTGGAGGAAAAGCTTTGAAGATTGCAGGTACAGAGAGTAGCTGATCATGAGACTGAAAAATAAAAAACCCCCGAGGACGTTGGGATGATCAAAGGTGCCGCAGGCGCGCAAGAGATAATTTGTGCCTGCGGAAATGCCAAAAAGGGTATCAAACACCCATCTTTCACCGGTGATCATGCTAAAACGAAAAGCTTGAGAATTTACTTCGCCGAACGCGTGTAAATGCAATGAATCTTGCGTAAAGTATTGGGCGATCGCAATGACGCATTGCGCCATGGCAGTTGCATAGACAATCCAAAAAACTTGGACGATGTGTTTTTTGCGCACATATGTCACGGCAGAGAGAAAAAAGAGGATCGGGATCGAAAACTGAAACAGGCGGACATAGTGCAAAGAATAACCTGGCATGATCGATTGAGAAAGCGAAAGCAAGGCGATGAGAATGAGAGAGGTTAAGTACTTAGCGAGACCCGAAAAGAAAAAAGCAAAGAGCTGGCGGCGATAGCGGTAGAGGCAAAGGGCGATGAAGGCGAGAAGAAGAATGTCAGTAAAATAATAGTAAACAGCGGTGGAAAAGCTGTGGGGAAGATCGATGTTATCGGAGGGGTATAGGCGGCACAGTTTGTGCTTCTTTTGGAAGGGGAAAAGGAGAAAGATGGAAAGAAAAAGAGCATGCTGAAGGCGATCAAAAACACGTGTTGTTGTCACAAGTCCTCAAGAAGGCGAAGTTTTTCGTAATGTTGCATCATGTCGCGCAAGTGGGCGGCGTCTTCGAAGCGCAGCTCTTTTGCAGCTCTACGCATTTCAATGTCATATTCTTTGATTTTTGCTTCAAGATCGCTAGAGGTGAAAACGGAAGAGGTTTCCGCTTCTTGGGCTTTAGGGAGGACATCCCCAAAGGTTTCTGCAAGATCTTGGATCATGTCACGGCGGACCGAGCGCGGGGTAATGTTGTGCTTTTCATTGTAAGCTTGCTGGAGCTTGCGCCGCTCTTCGGTGGTGGCTAGAGTTTTATTAATTGCTGCTGTCATTTTATCGGCGTACATGATGACTCTGCCCTGGAGATTGCGGGCTGCTCGTCCACAGGTTTGGATGAGCGCCGTCTCACTGCGGAGGAAACCTTCTTTATCAGCGTCTAGGATGCAGACAAGGGAAACCTCAGGAAGATCAAGACCTTCACGCAGGAGGTTAATCCCGACGAGCACATCGAAAACGCCTCTGCGCAGTTCATTTAGAATTTGGACGCGTTCGAGTGTGTCGATGTCAGAGTGGAGGTATTTGGCTTTGATTCCGATCTCGGTGAGGTATTTCGTGAGATCTTCTGAGAGTTTTTTGGTGAGGGTGGTTACAAGCACCCGTCTTCCCTTTTCTGTTTCTAAGCGAATCTGCTCTAAACAATCGTCGATTTGGTCTGTTGCGGGCTTAATTTCGATCACAGGATCGAGAAGTCCGGTCGGTCGGATAATTTGCTGAACGACATCGCCATGGGCTTCTTGGATCTCCCATTGTCCTGGAGTAGCGGAAACATAGACAACCTGATTCATGCGACCATAGGTCTCTTCAAACTTAAGAGGGCGGTTATCAAAGGCAGAAGGGAGGCGGAAGCCAAATTCGATGAGAGAATTTTTGCGCGCTCTATCGCCGTTGTACATCGCGTGCAGCTGAGGCAGGGTTTGGTGGGACTCATCGACGATAAAGAGGAAGTCTTTAGGAAAATAATCAAGCAAGCAAGGAGGGGGATCCCCTGCAGATCTTCCGCTAAAATGGCGAGAATAGTTTTCAATGCCTTTGCAAAATCCAATCTCTTTCATCATTTCGAGATCGTAGCGGGTGCGCTGCCCAATTCTCTGATGTTCGACAAGGCGGTTTTCTTTTTGAAAGAAATCCAGTCTCTCTTTGAGCTCTGTTCGGATCGTTTCAATGGCTTTCCACCGTACAGATTCAGGAGTCACGTGGTGGGAACCTGGAAAAATGTTCACCTGCTCAATTCGCTCTCGCACTTTCCCCGTTAAAGGGTCGATTTCGCTGATCCGATCGATCTCATCTCCAAAAAATTCGATCCGGTAAGCGATATTTTCTTCGTAGGCGGGCATGATCTCGAGAATGTCGCCACGCGCTCTAAAAGTGGCGCGCATGAGATCATAATCGTTGCGCTTATAATGCATTTCCACAAGGTGCAAGAGGATGTCGTCCCGGCGGCACTTTTGTCCTGTTTTCATGTTGAGGATCATTTTGCTGTAATACTCAGGAAGTCCCAAACCGTAGATACAAGAGACCGAGGCGACAATAATCACATCCGTTCTCTCGATGAGAGAACGAGTGGCGCTGAGGCGCATCCGATCGATCTGATCGTTGATGGCCAGATCCTTTTCAATGTACGTGTCCGTCCGCGCGATGTACGCTTCAGGCTGATAGTAGTCGTAATACGAGACAAAGTACTCGACGGCGTTATTGGGGAAAAAGGCTTTAAATTCTTGGTAGAGCTGCGCAGCGAGGGTTTTGTTATGGGCGATCACAAGAGCGGGCTTTTGCACGCGATTGATGACGTTTGCCATCGTGAAGGTCTTGCCAGAACCTGTAACCCCGAGAAGAACTTGCGCTTTTTTATGGGCATGCAGCCCCTCGACCAATCGATCAATGGCCTGGGGCTGATCTCCGCACGGTTCAAATTCTGTTTTGAGCTCGAACATGCTGTTACTATAACGACAAAGCCAAAACAGGGAAAGAGGCTTAATCTAAAAGACCACTTTTTCGTAATAAAAATTTTAATATCGCTCAGGCCAGCATTTTTATACTAACAAACAACATAATTTAGTTTGCTTTTAACAACTAATTAAACCACAATTCTTGCAAATTTACATCAAGCAATAAATTAGGAGACACGTTCATGATTGAATAGAATATAAATCTCAGAAACAAAGACATCTATTTTCATCGCGAGTATGCCAATGATATCGGAGAGCCGGTTCACGATCAAAGCACTTCGGATCAGGCAAAACGGGTCGCCCTTGTCGCTCTTCCCTTCTTAAGCTTATATAAGCCGTTGAGTTTTCCGATCACGCTCGGAACGGGTGCCCTGCGAACGTACAATAATGCTGCATCATTAATTGAATCGATCAAAAATCAAGATGCCAAAGAAGGCGCCTATTATTTGTTCCAAACGATGGTTTCGACGGCGTGTTTAGCGGGAACTTTGTTTGCGCATCCCCTGGGGATGACGCTGACTGCGGCCAATGATCTTCTCATTGAATTGACCCACTTGGGCCAACACCTTAACAACGGTGATTACACTAAGGCTTTAGAAAGCTGTGCAAAAATTGCAAACGACTCTCTGTATTTAGCATGCTTGTTGGATGGCGGCGTAAAATTGACAATTGCCTCGCTTGCGATGCAAATCGCGCTCGGCGTCTACAATGCACAAAAAGAGTGGAGTACGGGCCATTGGTTAGAGGCTGCAGGTCATATGGGGATGGCAATGGCGCGTTGCACACAGCTACACTCTCAGGTCAAGTTGTTACAGCACGAGATGCATATTCAAGCTCAAAAAGAGCTTGTTCAAAAGATCAACAAAACAAGATCACTCAAAAAAAGCGAGGGGGAAACAAATTCTTCACCCGCCGAGGCTCAAGCACACGTGCGTGCTGGGACAGTGAAGAAAAGTGAGCCGATTGAAGCGCGGATCAATAAATATGAGAACAATCTCAAAGGCTGGCCCGCTCTCCACTGCGCTATTGATGCTTTAGACGAAGAAGCCGCGTTGCGCATCTTAGAAACAAAGCCTTCCCAAGCAAAGCTCTTCACGCCGAGCATTCCGCTGACCTTTTACCAAGGGTTGAGTGATTATGAGGACAACCTCAATCGCTCCGAAATCTACCTTGGAGTCGATGAAAAAGGATATTCCTCACTCGAGCTCGCTGTAAAAAATAATTGCAGCGCTCAGCTTGTCAACCGTTTAATCGATGCGGGCTCCCCGTTGAAAATAACAAGACGAGAGTACCCTGGACAAATCAAAACGGGCATTTTTTATGGCTACTCCTCCCGCTACGCCGTACCCATGCAAGGAACATTCAAGCATACGGAACTGCGCGACGCAGAATATACAAGCTACACCCCCTTCTATTGGGCTATCGTCAATAAAAATGAAGAGCTGATCAGTTTGCTGCTCGCAAAAGGGTGCAAGCTTGAAGATCGGATCTATTCAAATGTCAGATTTAATGGTGTGAGGCATTACACGGCGCAGGAGATGTTGGGAAATAAAAGCGCCTCTAACGAACCCGCATCAGGCAACACCACTCTAATCCCAAACAAACCCATTACGATGGCATCTCTTTTCCCCGGATCGGAAAAATGGCACTCACAACCATCAGAACCACCGAGATATCGACCGCAGTACGATCAACCCTATCAAGGGGTTACTGCAGTAGTGAATCGCCCTCAGTCTGAGTATTAAATTTCTATCAAGGGAGCTTGAGTTCAAGCTCCCTCATCTAAAAATCTATTCTTCTAAATACCAAAACCATCCGTTGGTATGGATTTTTAAATGATTTTTGACGGCAAATTCGGTGACAGCCCGTTCCACTCCGCGGTCTCCCCATGCCCAATCATCGCCGCACATCACTCCATGCCCTTTGACAAAAGGGAACCAAGCATTAAGGTCAGCTAAGGCCTCTTCATAGCGGTGCGTGGCATCGAGATAGATTAAATCGGGATAGACATCGTTTATTTTTGCAGCTTCTAGGCTGTCCATACGGATCGGAACCACGATATTCGTTAGATTCTTGTGGATCATATTCGAAAGGAATTGATCGTAAAGTGATGCGAGGATTTGCGGGTCGTGACCTTCATTAGGAGAGCCGCACCAAGTATCAACAGCGTAGACTTTACCTTCGGAGCCCACAAGAGAGGCAAAATGCGTCGTGGAGAGTCCCATCCAGCTGCCGATCTCAATGATCACCTTAGGTTTAATCTGATGAGCGAGTTTCTCGATTCCAGCTGCATTGATATACCACCCATGGGGGTTATACGGCATAAGTCGCGCGTGGTTGTAAGGCGCAGGAAGTTGCTTAAGGTCGAAACCTTCAAATCCGATTAAAGGGCATGTTGCAAGAAAGAAAAGGATTAGCGATTGAAAGATTTTTTTTGTCATTGAAAACTCCTTATGAAAATTTGACTGGCAGTCAGCGTAACTAGTCTATATTTTATTCGCAACATTATCGGAGTGATTTTGAAATAGGCTTCTTGAGAGCAAAGACATATTCATTTACTCTTCTTGTCATTGTCCACAATTTTATGCAGGTTTTATGACAAGTAAACTTAGCGCTGTACACGGCACTCCTTTGTTGAATAATAACAAGGGCAATGACTTGTCCTGGTTCGATTGGCTGTGCATGAAAGTGCAAGAGATGTTCGAATCTCTGTTAAGCCGTTCATTTTATTGCGGCTTTGAGAAACAACTTCCTGAACAAGAACTGCAAGCAAGGGCTCAGGCTTTGCGCGACAAGGGAGCTTGTGTTTTGCAATGCACGAATGGCGCGGGAACTCCGATTGATGCTGTGATTATCCCCTCTCAGGCAAAGAAGCGCACGGGGAACGTAGTTGTCTTTTCTTTAGTGAATCCTTATCTGCGTTATCATCCCAAATATTATGAGTCTTACTTGCACAGAGGCGCGGATGTGGTGTTATGGGATCCAACGAAATTAACGCCTATGCAAAGCAAAGAAGATTTAAGTTGTATCGTGCGCACTTTGCTCGCTAAAAATCCAAAGAGTAAAATAGCTTTACAGGGGTATTGCGTGACTGTCGATCCGTCTATTGCAGTGGCGGCGGAAACGAATAATCCGAATGTTTCGCTGATTCTTGACCGCGGTTATGGAGAAGTGGGAAAGCTTGTTCGATCGATGTCGACCTTAGGTGCGCTTTCTTGTGTGAAGCGCGCGATCGAGACGGGGTATGACTGCAAAGGAATTGAAAAAATTGCAGAGGTCAAAGGAAATGTACTTTTCCTTGCACCCGAAAAACGGGATGATCAATTGCTCTCGTGTGGAGAGGAAAACCTCACACGTAATCTGTTTAGAAAAGCAAAAAATGCAGAATGTATTGATTTAGAAAAAAGCGATCATTGGACGACATGGAACGGGCGTACGCATGAGAGTGTGCATCGGTTTTTATTCAAGAATGGGATCTTGAGCGCTACTTCTGCTGTGAGTTCGACGTTGTTTCCTGACCGCGCTCCTCCTTCCGATTTGAGAAGGTGGTGTTTTAGGAATTTTAATAAAGCTTGGTGCTAACTCAAAACATCGCAACGAGCTGCACAGAGAGGATAAGGAGAGAAAAGAGCACAACGAGGCCGAGAGCGAGTTTTCCACCGGGGACGGTGTATCCGGTGGCTGTTTGCCTGCGGTAACGGCCCATCCAGACCATGCCGACGGGAAGAAGACCAAAAAGGATGACAGCGCAGATGCCTCCTGCAAAGTTTAGGGCTTTGAAGAAGAGGTTGGGGAAGAAAAAAGAAAAGACTAAGGGAGGAAGCAGGGCGAGGACGCAAATCCAGAGGTTCTCTTTTTGCTTCGTGTTGACTTTCATGCCGTCTGCGAGGAAGTGGACGAGGCTCATGGTTTGCGCGAGAAAAGAAGTGAGGAGCGCGACAAAACCGAAGCCTTGAGCAAAGGTGCGCACCCAAGGAGAGCGGACGATAGCGGAAACGGCTTGTGAGGCTTCCATATCTTGTTTAAGGCTAGCGGCAAGGCCGTGGGCACCACCGAGAGGAACAATGCCAAGAACGACCCATTCAAAGATGATGTAGATCACCAAACAGGAAAGACTGCCACCGATAATTGTGAGGCGAACGCGTTTGAGATCCCCGTTTAAATAGGAGGTCAAGCTGGGGATGATGTTGTGAAATCCAAAAGCGATGACGAGAAGGGGTAGCGAAGAAAGCATATGATGGGTGTCGGAACGCATCAGAAGTGCAGGCTGAATGTAGCGCACCCCGATGAAGAGAAAAAGAACGAAAAATGCGACTTTGACAAACATCAACAAACGATTGAAGAGATCTACACCGCGTGTGCCCAGATAGACGACCCAGCCGAAGAGAACGACAAAAAACAGGCTACCGCCCCACATTGGAAGAGAGATGGAGAAGGAGTTCTGAAAAATGGTCGAGAGTAGGCTGCCGCTGCCTGAAATGTAGGCAACAAGAAGCGCGTAAAAGAGGAATAGATACGTGACCCAGCACATGGCTTTTCCAAATTTACCAAGAGTTTGCTCGGTCATCGTTAAGAAATTGACTTTGCGGGAAAACCAGCCGTTAACCTCAACGACAAGAAGAGCTGTTGTGGTCATAAAGGCCCAGGAGAGAAAAAACATGAAGACGGAGGGGAAAAATCCACTCAATCCCGTTTGAATGGGAAGTCCCAACATCCCGGCTCCAATACAACTTCCGACGATGAGGAGGATACCGCCTAAGACACTCCCTTTTTTCTCATTCATGAGAGCTCCGTGCCATTCGTTTTTCGACAATGCGGATCTCTTGGCCGAGTCTTCCTAACTCATACCCTTCAAAATCGACAAATTTGAAAAATTTCTCAAAGCAAGGAAAGACTTTGCAGACTTGCTTTGCCATCTCTTGTGCGACGAAGCGGTAGTTAGGATGTCCCGCAGGTGAGGAGCGCAGCTCGCAGAGCCATTGCAACGCGCGCAAGTTGACGTGGAAATACCAGTGCATGTTGTACGCCATCGGCACCACATATTGCGCTTCTTCGGGAAGCTCTTCAGCGATGAGATCGTACACGCGCTTGGCTTCTTCCATCGCATCGCGGTATTGTTTTTCCATCTCGGAATCTAAAATTTCATGCGGGATGTAATAGCCGCAATTGCAGGTGAGCAGTTGTCTTTCTTGTGTCAACATTCTGTGGCGCTGCAAGTCGCGGTAGATTCCAAAATCGGCGACAATTTCAAACGTGAAGAAAGCATGTTCGAGCCCGCGCGGCGATTTGTGCCTACGATTTTCTCGATAGAGACAGCCGGCTTCAAGCACTCTGCTTAAATCTTCTTCGGAGAGTTGGCGCATTTGCTCTTCAATTTCGAGATACCCTGCATCACTGTGATCGAAGAGAAGCGCTGCTGCGACTTTGTAGGGAGCATCAGAATCGTAATGGCTCAAGCGAACGCCTGCGTTGTTCATTTTACCGAGAGAAGAGGTATGCCTGTTCGCGAGCATTTTCAGATCATTATGCATCTGCTCGGTGAACTCATTATACGATTTTTGATACTTATGTGTAGCATCGCCTCTGCGGATAAAGGAGGGGATGACTTTTGAGAGTTCTTGAAAGGATTTGCGCCCGACATCTTGCATCTCAGCGAGACTATTAGCGTTGAGCTTTTGGATCAGCGTTTCGAAAAACCGTCCATTGCCGTACATCCCCATGTTGGTCAGCGCACTCGCAGGAAGAAGACCGCGAAGGCAGTCGAGCACTTTAGCACGGAGTGCTGCAGTGTACGCCACTTTGGACACATCGTGTTCTTTGGGGAACCGTTTTTCCATCAGTTCTGAGAGAGGCGGGATAAGAGTAGAATAAACTTCAAACAGACGATTACACGTTTCGATGTAGGTATCTCGGAAGGCCGATGTCATGATGATCGGTTCGCGGTAATAAAGGTACTCTCCGTCGACTTTTTGATCGAAATAGATGTAACGGGTAGATTTTTCAAGGGGAGATCCGCCGATGCGGCAGTCTTCAATCATCTTGGCCGCTACCATCGAAATATTTTCTAAAGCCAAATGCGCACCGCCGAGCTCGCCAATGGAGTCGTCGCCATAGCCGTCTAAAATGCGATCGTAAAAATTTTGTGCTTTTTTGATCGCCATGATCTGATCTTCAAGCTCTGCTTCATCTTGATCTGCAGATTGTGATCTTCCCGCAATGGCAGAAAATGCGGTCTCTTCATTGAGAATAAAATCTTTGAGCAGAAGCGAGCGGAGTCCCAAACTGGAGCGGGAATAGCGGGAAAATAGCGCTCCTTTTATCACTTCGGGGAGGTTGCGCAGAGCAAATACATTGCTCGAGGAATTAGTAACAAAGCGCTCGAGTATTTTGAGTTGGCTTTCAGTAAACTCTTCATAGCCTTCGTGCATTTAAGTGCCTCTTCGTTAAATTCAATACCATAGACCTTGGAGACATTCTCTTAGAGTTCGCGGAACAACTCCTTTTTATTAAGGGTTGCATATTCTCGCCTGTCGATTCAAGAGAAAAAATTTTGGCGTATTTTAAAATAGGGTGGGATTACAATCTTTTTCAAGTGAGGTATCGCTATGCTCAAACGCCCCCGACGCAATCGCAAATCCGCTGCGATCCGCTCTCTTGTTGAAGAGACAATTTTACGACCTGCCGATTTGGTCGTCCCCTTTTTTTTACTGCCCGGGGAAAATCAAAGACAAGAGATCGCGAGCATGCCGCTTGTTGAGCGGCTATCTGTTGACCACATCGTCGCCCAAGCGGAAAAACTCCATGCTTTGGGAGTGCAGGCCGTGGCACTTTTTCCCGTGGTAAAAAATGAAGAAAAAGATCCGACAGGATCGATCGCACTTCGAAACGATAATTTAGTGGCGCGCGCCATCCAAACATTAAAACGGGAAATCCCCTCTTTGTGTGTCATCACCGATATTGCGCTTGACCCTTACACCTCTCATGGACATGACGGGATTTTGAATGAATTGGGGGAAGTGGCAAACGATGCGACCGTCGACGTGTTAACCCAAATGGCGCTGATGCATGCGCAAGCGGGAGCCGATATTGTCGCGCCCAGTGATATGATGGATGGGCGAGTAGGGGCGATCCGCAGGATTCTTGATGGTCAATCTTTTCATGACGTGAATATTTTATCTTATACAGCAAAGTATGCATCGAGCTTATATGCTCCTTTTCGAGAAGCGTTAGGCTCTCAGTTGCGATCTGGAGATAAAAAAAGTTATCAGATGAACCCGTCGAATGCACGAGAAGCCTTGCTTGAAGCGACACTCGATGTGGAAGAGGGAGCGGACATGTTAATGGTCAAGCCGGCATTGTACTATCTCGACATCATCGCAAAACTCAAAGAACACACGCACGTTCCCATCGCAGCCTACCATGTCAGCGGAGAATACGCGATGGTGATGGCAGCCCATGAAAAGGGATACGGGGATGCGCAAAAAATGTTTTACGAAGCGCTGCTCAGCATCAAACGCGCAGGTGCTGATTTTATCTTCACTTACGCCGCGCCTTTAATTCTGGATGAGATTGCCTAGATGACGGAATTGCGAAACCGACGCGTTGAAGAGAAGCCGCATCTCATTGCTCGCCTCTTCGGTTAAATGATTTTCTGCGTATTTAAAAAAGCCTTCTAAATTTTCGATCTTCTCATTAATTTCATCGCACAGCTCTTCTTTTTTCTCAGGTTGAGGTGTCGCCTGAAAGAATTTCACCGCGACTTGCAGTTGGGCAACCGCTTGTTCAGCTTCCACAAGAGAGCTCACAGCGCTGGGTTGAAATGGTTGCAATGCAGGAATACGACTATTCATAATAACACCATGTTTTTAATATTAATATAAAAGAAGGGATTCTATTATCAATCTTATTAAAGATGTGGTTTAAAATCAATTTAATATAAAATTAGAAAACAAGAGGAGTGTCTTTAGCGATTAATAATCAACAGGATAGGAGACAGACTATTTTAATGATAATTATACCGCTCTTCTTCGAGGGTCCAGTAGAGCGGCTTGCCCGTGTGCGCGCGTGCGCCGACATCGCGCAACCAAGCGGACATCGAATAACCAATATAGGTGCGGCTGCTTTGCTTCATGAATAAGTCGAGAGGAGCGCTGAAGATAAATCCTTTATCGTGGTATGTGGAGCCGTTGACATGGTCATGGCCATTGGTGACGGTATACCATAGAGCAAAGCGAACGCCGCTTTTGAAATACCGACCCACTTCGGTGCGGACGCCGACGTCTCGAGCGAGAAAGCGGCCTGCAGAAACCAAGACGTCCATGTTCAGAGGTTTGAAGTCGTAGTAGAGATCGAGAAAGCATTGGATGCCGACAAAAGGGACATATCTAAGTTGTCCATCGTGAAATTCGCGCACCTTATTGGTGAACTTAACCCCATGATAGTGTCGTTTCATCACGGTCGCAAACTCCACGCCAATCGCTAAATTGGAATCGACGGGATACCAAAGAAATTCAAGAGAGCCTCCTCCGTATGCCGGCTCGAAATAACCCGTTGCGACTCGAGTAAAAAACCCTTTTCCCAAGTTCCAGCTTTTTTGTAAGTAGGCTTGTTCCATCGAGAAGGAATTTTCTTGAAAATAGAGCAAGGTGTCTGTGCGAACGTTGGGCAGTTTAGAAGGGTTGTTGCGATCGGGCCCGCCTAAGCCGTGCATACTGCTCCAGAATGCATAGCTGAATTGAAACCGGTAGAAGACCTCATCAAAAATGTATCCTTCGGGAGAAACGACAGCGCTTAAGTTGTATTTAAATTTCCCTGACGCGCTTCCGAAAAAGCTCTGAAAGCGGGGAAGGATTGTGAAGCTCCAGATCGGCTTATGTCTTTGGAAAATTTTAACAGAGTCATATTCACTTGGGTGGTGGGGTGCCTCGCGCATGGGGGCAAGGGTATCGAGTGAAAAATCGCTGATCCAATTTTTTCTCCACCTCTCGAGATCCTCGGTGCGGAACTGATACGCCTGACACGGCACTGCATCTGCTTCAACGACAACAAGAACAGTTTTAACATCCGAGGGCGTTAAGGCGGCAATAACATGGATGATCCGATCGCGGACGACTTTTTCCTGGCGGTAGCGGTTGTTCACCACTTTTAGCCACAGCACTTTATTTTGATTCCCGTCATAGGTGATGTAAGCCGAATATAAATCGAGTCCTTGATCGCTAAACGCATATGCGAGCTCGTGCGCCAGTTCCTCTTTGGGACGATGAATCCCCAATGGCTCACTATCCACGGGAGAAACGTATTTTTTAGGATCGTCGATTTTGGGGAACAAGCCCTCTGTTGAACCAAGAGGATAGCGCAACGACGCTGACGCTGCGATCTCAGTTCCGCGGACGCTGCTCACTGACAATTGCAAGGTATCCCAGCCAACATAAGTTAAACCGGCATTGACTTGCGATTTTACTTTGCGGCCGTTAGGGTGTTCATGCTCATGTTTTTTGTAATTGATCGAATCGTACTCCGCGACGACGGAGAGATTTTTTAACACAGGAAGGTGTGTTTTGCGAAAAGGAGTCCAAGCGAATCCTCCGAAAAAACCTTTGAAGCGTTTTTTCCCCCACCCAAGCGTTAATTCGAGATTCCAATCGAGAATCTGTTTTGTGGCGACAATGTACTGGGCGTTGAACCGCTTCGTCCCCATAAAATCATCCGCTCCCACAGCGATTTGGGGAAGCATGGGAAACCCATCTTCAGGGATGAGCACGCCAATTTTAATATTTCCAATCCGCTCCGCATCATCCCCAAATCCTTCATGGCCAAAATGCCCTTCTATAACCCCATTATAGATTCGGTAATTGGCTGAGAGTTCGATCCGGTTGAATACTTGATAGTTCACCCCATAGACATCATAGGGAGTCACTCGGGCACACCCAATTCCAATCACTCCCGTTTTGGGACTGCGGGCAGAGGGCATGTTGAAATACCCCCCGACAAGGGAGTAATTATAGAAAAAAGGAAGCTCGTCGGAGAGTTCACGGTTGATTTTATCGATCAGTTCTAGGTCTTGAAACAAAGAAATTTCTTTACTCTGATCGAAGAGATCGATCTTAGGCTCTTCCTGAGAAGAAACGCCGCGAGTGGTTAACGCGACTGCGAGACAAAAGACGAGAGCTGTAAAATATTTCTTCACACGCACTTTTAGCTCGTAAACTGCAGAATCGAAACGTTCGACCTTAAAGAGATTCTTTGTTTTTTGCAACACCTCTAACACTGCGGAAAAAATTCTCGAAAAGCTGACTCGTGGCACACCAGCAAGTTTCCTCAGAGTTTTAATTGAAGATAATTATAGCGCGCACTATACTCGCCAATTGCGGCACAACTAAAAGTTCATTTTATGGAAAGCTCGAGAATTGCCTAGCTGGCCATCGTAACCCAATCAAGGAAGTGAAATGAGTTATCTTAAGGATTTTCAGAACTACATTGCTAATCACGATTATCCTGCATTCTTGAAGCTCTGGGAGGAATATTGCTCCGCAGACGAAGTGGAAGGGGAAGAAGTGCGCGATATTCTCCGCGCTGTCAAAGGCTCGGATATTTCCGATCTTTTCGGAAGACACATCGACCGACTTGTGCCACTTTGGGAAAAACTGCCGACATCACCGATTGCAGATGACATTCTTCGTTTAATTATCGATATCCAAACGACCAATACAGAAGCTTACTACCAGCTGACGATGGATTATCTTCAAACGAGATATGGAGACCACAAAAATTTCGCTGAAAAACTCCGTTTGATCGGCATGCGCGGCAAAGACCGTTTCCAAGGTGCGATCAGCGCTTTCGAATTGTTAAATCATATGAGCAAGGGCAACTATGTCTTTCATACCGGTGGATGGGGTGTGGGAGAAATTGTTGATGTATCGATCGTCCGCGAACAGCTCACCCTCGAATTCGATTACGTCCCTGGAAAAAAAGATCTTTCCTTCGCAACTGCATTTAAAACTCTGATCCCGATTCCCGATGACCATTTCTTAGCTCTGCGCTTCGGCAATCCCGATTTACTTGAGAAAAAAGCGAAAGAACATCCCGCCGAAGTGATTCGAATGCTTCTGCGCGATTTAGGCCCGAAAACAGCTGCACAAATTAAAGATGAGCTCTGTGAACTTGTCATTCCTGCTGATGAATGGACTAGATGGTGGCAAACAACGCGCGGCAAAGTCAAAAAAGACACCATGGTAGAAACACCAGAAGAACTGCGCGAGCCGTTCCGATTACGCCAAAGCGAAGTGACCCATGAAGAAAGACTGCAAAAAGTTCTAGAAAACAAGCCGGATGCCAATACACTCATCCAGATGATCTATTCTTTCGTAAAAGATTTTCCAGAAACGCTCAAAAATCAAGAATTCAAGCAAACGCTCATCGCTAAAATGAACGAAGCGCTGAATTTCCCAGAGTTGAGCCCTGCACAAGCCATTCAATTGCACTTTTTCCTGCAAGATCTAACAGGTGCAAAAGAACACCCTCCGATCAACGACTTGATTGCTCAAACTTCTGATATTAAAGCTTTCATCGATACAATCGATATTTTAAGCTTTAAAAAAAGAGTGCTCGTCGAAGTGCGCCGCCTCCAATCTAATTGGAAGGACACTTTCCTCGACCTCTTCTTCAAAATTGATCAAGCGACTGTCAGAGACTACATCTTGAGTGAACTATTAGCCGCTCAGGCGACATCTGAGTTAAATGAAAAACTCGATGAACTCTGCAACCGTCCGAGCCTTTATCCCGATGTCTTTTTATGGTACTTCCAGAAAGCCAATGGTCAAAAGACACTTCCTTTGGGAGACAAATTAGGCAAAATTCGACTATTTGAGTCTTTGCTTATTCTCTTAAATGGCGTGGAGAATCAACCTGAGCACCGCGATCTCGTGAAAAAAATACATGCCCTGCTCTCTAACGGACGGTATGCATTAGTCCGCCAGATCATGCAAGATTCAAGCACAGAAGAAGTGAAGGAATTCCTGCTTCTAACGACCAAGTGCCACTCGCTCAGCGATCACGATTTAAAAATCCTACATTCCTTAGCAGAAGTTGCACACCCCGTTTTAGCGAAGCTCAAGAAGAAACAAGCTGTAAGCACAGAGCCAGAAGTGATCTGGACGACTCAAGAAGGCTACCAGAAACTCCAGAAACGGATTCAGCAAATTGCAACGGTAGAAACCGTTGAAAACGCAAAAGAAATTGAAGTTGCGCGCGCTCACGGTGACTTGCGAGAGAATGCGGAGTTTAAAGCTGCTTTAGAGAAAAGAGATCGCCTCCAGTCTGAACTTAAGTTCCTCTCAGAACAGCTCAACAAGACGCGGATCCTCACTAAAGATGACATCGTCTCTCATGAAGTCGGCATCGGCACGATCGTCGATTGCAACAAAAAAGCTGGACCTGTTGTCACTTATACGCTCCTCGGACCTTGGGATGCAGACACGGAAAAAAACATCCTCTCTTTCCAGTCAAAGCTAGCTCAAGAAATGAAAGGGCGAAAAGTGGGAGACACTTTCCAGTTTCAAAACGAGGAATACACGATTACAGCGATCCGTAGCTTCCTTTGATCCTTAGGCTCCATTCAGATAGCGTAATTTATACCCAAACACTCTCAAATGCTAACTTTTGAGGTTGTTTGGGTATACTCGATAATGTAGACTAACATTTGGAATGGAGTCATCCTATGCAACTGATCATCGCCAGCCGTAATGTTCATAAAATTAGAGAATTTCGCTCGATGCTTAAATCTTTTAAGCATCTCGATCTCTTAAGCCTTATCGACTTTCCGAACTACATTCCCCCTCAAGAAACAGGTGCTTCTTTTGAAGAAAACGCGATTTTAAAAGCTGAACACGCTGCAAAAACGTTAAATTGCTGGGTCATTGCAGATGATTCAGGGCTTGTCGTTCCCGCTCTGCAAGGCGCGCCTGGAATTTATTCCCGACGCTATGCGGGAGAACATGCGACCGATAAAGATAACCGCGTCAAATTGTTACAAGAAATGCGCTCCATTGCGCCTCCGTTTCGGCAAGGCGTCTTTGAATGCTGGATCGCTTTAGCCTCTCCAGAAGGGCTTAAAAAATGCGTAAAAGGAGTTGTCGAAGGGATGATCACCGATGAAGATCGGGGAAGTCTTGGGTTCGGCTATGATTCCATTTTCATTAAATATGAATATGGAAAAACATTTGCTGAGCTAGAAGAAGAAACAAAAAACAGAATCTCTCACCGCCGCAAAGCTCTCGACAAACTGATTCCCACTTTGGAATCGTTTGCGAGCTAATGCGTTATCTCATTGATGGCTACAACCTCCTTTTTAAACTAAGCACACCAGCAAAAAGCCCTCTCGAAAAAAAAAGACTCCTTCTAATTTCTGAACTCAATGAAGTGGTATCTCTATTAAAACTTAATGCCACAATCGTTTTCGATGGCTCAATGCCTCTTCCTGCGACTGCAACACGCCAGCACTTCGATGCGTTAGAAATCGTTTACACTACCGCCGAACAAAATGCAGATGCCTATATCATTAAAGAAGTAGAACTGGCAAGACGCCCCAGCCAAATCACCGTCATCACCTCAGACCGTTCGCTCACCATGCAATGCAGATCGCTAGGTGCTCAAGCAAAAAGCATCCATGACTTTTTAGCCTTTATCCATAAGAAGAAAACAAAGAAACGTCGGATCAGCTCTCCTGCAACAGAGGGAGCCTTTCGCGATTCTGAGACTCAGATCGCGCGCTATCTCAAGATCTTTGAAAAGAAAATTACCGACGAAGAATAGAAAACTCAGCATAGGGCGTTGAAATCGGACGATAGACAGTCTCGATATGAGTGATGATGAATGCCTTTTGGAGATGCTGGACAAACGCTTCTAAAACTTCTTTTACGCCTTGAGCACAGACCTCGACACTTCCATCGGAAAGATTTTTTGCATAACCCGCTAGCCCCATGCTTTCAGCACACCTTTTCGCTGTAGCGCGAAATCCAACGCCTTGTACGTCCCCATGAAAATGTACAATGACTTCTAACACGTTTCACACTCTTCATGGATGATGGGAGCAGAAAACTCGGTTTCATGCCACGGAAATTCCTCGATCAAGGTGCGCACTTCAGCAACTGTGTTGGAGCGATTCAGTGTCTCGCGTAAATTGCGCACACCCTTGCCTTTTTTCAAATACCAGCAGCCGACTCTACGTAAATCGACAACGGCTTTGCGCTCAGCAAGATGGTAAGATGCGATATGCTCCAAATGTTCGAGAAAGGCATCGCGATAATCTAACGGTGTTCTAACAAGAGGATCCAAACCACTCAAATGGCGGTAGATATCCTCCGTGACCCACGGCTGCCCCATGGTCCCACGCGCTACTAAAACCGCATCACAGCCCGTCTCTGCAAAAATCCGCTCGGCGCTCTCTCCATTGAGCACATCCCCATTGCCAACGACTTTGATTGTGCGCGCAACTTCCTTACATCTGCGGATATGATCCCATACGGCGGGACCGCGATAAGCTTGAGCGCGCGTCCTTCCGTGGATACAGATCGCAACAGCACCCGCTTCTTCAGCGATGCGCGTTACCTCTTCACAGTTAATGCTCTTCTCGTCCCAACCCACTCGAATTTTCACAGTCACTGGGATTTTTACAGCCGAGACCATATTCGAAATAATCTCGCCGATCCGCTCTGGATTTTTCAGCAACCCCGACCCGCTGCCATCTTTAGTCACCTTGTCCACGGGGCAGCCGCAATTTAAATCGACAACATCAAATCCGAGATCTTCCACAATTTTTGCGCAGGGCGCAGCATACTGCGGCTTGCTGCCGCAGAGCTGAGCACCGATGGGGTGCATGTCCGGCTCAAAATCAAGAAATCGAATCGTTTTAGGATCGCAACGCACCAGAGCGTCCATTTTGACCATTTCACAATAGATCAATCCTGGACGGTATTTCGATGTCATCCGACGAAACGGCAAATCAGAACACCCTGCAAGCGGCGCGCAAAAAATATTCGAGGGAAGGATGAGTTTCCCTAGCTGAAAATGTTTTTTTAAATATTTCATAGACGAATGAGTAAGCTAATGAGGATGCTTTGTACAATTTCCAAAATAAAAAAACCGACAAGAGGGCTTAAATCGAGCGTTCCACCGATAGGAGGAAGGATTCTGCGGATTAGAGCCAAATAGGGCTCTGTCATTTTATAACAGAAAATCATGATCGGATTGCGTGCAAAAGAAGGGAACCAAGACCCAATTACACGGACAAGAAGGATCAAAATATACGCTTTGAAAAAATATTGAACCCACGTTGCGATTAAGATCATGAGATTATCCCACTATTTGAAAATGATGATTTTTGAAGTTTTTTTTCGCCTGGTTGAAAGGCGATTTGCAGGACATACTTGCATAAGTAGGCCAAAAATCGCCTTTCAACCAGGCGAAAATAAGGCTCAAAAAGCGGCTTTGATAAATAGCGGGATAGTCTCATGTTCCACCTTTTTTTATGGAGCATTTTACCTTTTTTCTTCTCCTGCTGCAATGAGTTTTTCCGTTTAAAAAAATCTCTAGCACCCGTTTTCTGCTTTCTTTCTTTTGTCTAATGGCTTCTATGGGTAAAATCCTTCGAAAATTAGGACATGCCATGTCACGCGCGCTCAGTTTTTATCAAGAAGGCAACGCCCTGAAGGTCGCCCTGCTCCGCAAAGACAAGCAAGGGCTTTCTGTGGAAGTCTTAAAAACGATTTTAATCGATGAAAATGTAAAACCGCTTTACATTCTCGACTCAATTTTAGATCAAAAATCGTACCATCTTGTGACCGCTCTCGATCCTTCCGAAGTGATCTTCCGCAAAATCCACCTTCCCATTGCAGACCAGAAAAAAGCGCTCTCCGCCCTCCCGTTTCAGCTCGAAGATCTCCTTCCTTATCCTCCGGAACAGACCATTCTAGCGCCCATTTTGAAAAAGGTGGGAAAAGCCGCCACCTCGGCGATCCTCTTTGCGACACAAGAGTCGTCATTAATGGAACACTTATCCTGGGCAAAAGAGCTTGGTCTCGATCCAGACCAAGTAACGTGCGCTCCAATCGCTCTTTATCGGATCGCTAAATGGCTGATCCCCAAAGAAGAGAATGCTTGTTTATTCTATTGGGGGGAGACTAAAAGCTTCTGTCTCTGTTTAAATGGCAGCGAAATTTTCTTAACGCAGGTGCTACACTTTGGTCTGAGCCATTTTTTTTCAGCTCTCGCTCAAGATTTTCCAGAACAATCCGCTCAAGAGTTACGCGCACTTGCCAAAGATCCAGAATGGCTCTTGAGTCAGTCGACACCACATTACTCCCGCTTTAAACAAGAGATCTCTCAAGAACTAGCACGTTTCAGCATCTTTCTGAAAAACAAACAAGCCTCAAACGATGAGACCAAATGGCTGATGTTGGGAGAATGCCCAGCGGCCTTTCATCTGCCTCTCCTCTTTTCTGAGACAATCTCGCCCCATTTGTTGCCCGCCTTATCACCCGACATTCAGCACTATGCTTTGCCAATCGGACTCGCATTAAATGCTTTAGCAGAAGATGATCACTCTGTTCAACTGCTTCAAGGAGACTGGACACCAAAACACCAGCTCAAAAAAAGAAAACGCTTCACCACAATTTACCTAGCGCTATGCGCGGTATTAACGTGTCTTACATTCATATGTTGCCATTGGATCACTCATAAAAAAGAAAAAATACTCGCGGAAAAGCTCGTAGAACACTTACCGCTCACCATATCCAGAGACGATCTCCTCTCAGAAGAGGCAATCCGCATGAAAGTCTGGGAATGGGAAAAGAGCCTCGCCTCGCAAAAGCTCTCCTTCCCCTTTATTTCTCCTGCTCCCACGGTAAGCGACGTCTTGGCATGGTTGAGCACCCATCCGACCTTAAGCGATTCTGAAGGAGAGAAAAAAGAAGAAATAGAGATTAAATCGGTACGTTATCAGCTCTACAAATATCCCAAGCTGGGGGAGTCTAAAGATCCTTATCTTGCGCGTGTTGAATTAGAGTTCACTTCAACCTCTGCGCGCCTTGCGCGAGAGTTCCATGATGCCCTTCTCAAAGGAGATCGTTTAGTCAATCCGAAAAAAGAAATTAAATGGGTCTCTCAAAGTGGAACATATTTTACTTCCTTCGAACTTCAGCCACTTAAGAAAGGAGGGGAATGATGTCATCTCTTTTTAAATCGCTCGACCTCTCAAAACTTCTCGCCCATCCCTTGAGCTATGTCGGTCTCATCGCTCTTTGTCCATTGCCCTTTATGTTGACGCTCTTTCATTTCTTTGCGCATCTCCAATCGCTCGAATCCATCGAAGAAGACATTCTTCGTCTAGAAAGAAAAAGTCTTTATGCACAAGACTGGCTAAAAAAAGAATCAGCTTTTCTCACACAGCTTAAAACCTCTGATCATTTCTATATCGACAAACACCTAGAAACTCTCACATTTTTAGAGCCTGAAGTAAAAAAAATGGAAGCGTTTCTTCTTGAGAATGATCAAGATGACTCCCTTAAAAAAAGGGTCCAGTTACTGAAAGGAACTGCGAACAAGCTATTATTTTCCGAAGAAAAAATGCGCCACGATGATCAGTTTCAAGAGATCGAAGAAAAGCAGCAGATGCCCGTCGAAATGAATGAAGAGGACCTAAAAAAACTCCTCAGCTTCATTGAAGGGCTCACCATTTGGCCCTATGGCCCTAAAGAAGCACGCCCCCAGCTCATTGTCACCGATTTTCAACTTACTAAAAAAGAGCTGCCCACGCATGAGCATGTATTTGTCGTGCAACTACAGCTACTCAAAAGGGAAAAATCATCATTATGAGATATCTCTCTATTTTTCTATTTACAATCTGCCTAATTTTTACAGGCTGCAGATCCAGCTCTCCTGATAAAAGCGACACGATCGTCAGTATTCAAGTGATCGACCGCAATGGCTTTACGGAAACCATTAGCAGCACAGAGAGGCTCAAACCCTATCAAGCAGCAGATTTCCTCACCCCACAACCTTTTCAGAAAGTCTTAAGAGTCTACGGACGCTCTTTGGAAGGAAAAACCCTCTCTAAAATCACAAGCTATCATCCCAACGGGCAAATTTGGCAGTATTTAGAAGTGACGGACGGCCGTGCGCATGGGGCTTACCAAGAGTGGTATGCCAATGGGCAAAAGAGAATCGACATTCACGTCATCGAAGGGGTCGCTGACATCAACGATCTTGCACAATCGAGCTGGGTTTTTGAAGGAAAGGCTCTCATTTGGAATGAGGAGGGAAGCTTGATCGCCGAGTTCACTTACGATAAAGGAGTCATGAACGCTCCAGCGACCTATTACCATGACAATGGCAAAGTAAAAAAAATCGTTCCCTATGAAAACGGTTTAAAAGAAGGCACTGTGTTCAGTTACGATACTGAGGGAAGTCTCGTCAAACAAACAGAATACCTCCATGGACAGAAGCATGGGTCTTCCACGGCGTTGTGGAGCCCTGACATCCTCCAATCCTCTGAGAGTTACGATAGCGATCACTTGCACACTGCCACCTATTACTCACCGCTAGGCGATCTTCTCGCGTCAATCAGCAATGGGCACGGTAAACGCGCTTCTTTCGAAGGATCCACTCTCGCATCCCTCACAGAATATGTCGATGGACTCCCCTGCGGCACGGTAGAGCGTTTCCGTGCTAATGGCGCTCTCGAACGGTCTTATGGAGTCAAAGGCGGCAAAAAAAATGGAGAAGAGATCGAATATTATTTCCTCCACTCCAATAAAGAACTCAAACCCAAACTCTCGATCCAATGGCACGACGATCAGATTCAAGGACAAGTCAAAACTTGGTATGAAAACGGGGTACTAGAGAGCCAGAGGGAAATGAATCAGAACAAAAAACAAGGCATGAGCGTCGCCTGGTATAAAAACGGGGATCTCATGCTCGTTGAGGATTACCAGAACGACCTTCTTCTCAAAGGGACTTATTACAAGAAAGGGGACAAAAAAGCCGTCTCCTATGTCGAAGAGGGCAACGGCACAGCAAGTCTCTATACGCAAGATGGGATTTTCTTAAAGAAAATCCCCTATGAAAAGGGCAAGCCGCAGCTACAAACAGATTAATCTAGCCCTATTGGTTTGTAGGAGGCGGTAACGGATGCAGATACTGCCCTTGAGGTTGCGTTGGATACGCTTCTGGCTTAGAAGCAGAACAAGTGCGCTTCCCATCGCCTGATTGTGCAGCTACTAAGCTGCCTGTCGCCACAGTGCGAGAGATAGAAAAGTCATTGCCATCCATGCAATACCAAATCACAGTGTATGGCGTTTTCGAAGCATAGCCTTCTTGCATCTGGGCGTTAGGAGCTCCATAGTAGCCGCTTCTTCCATAGACATCGGTCCATGTCATCGAATGTTGAGCACTTAAAATCACCTCTCCCAAAAAGGAGTTATCCGCTCCCCGAATTGACACTCGTAGAGTGTACGGGCTGTCGTTCTTCAATTTAAGTGAATTGGCAAAGGCCGATTCTCCTCCGAAGATCACAAGCATGGACATTAGAGATAACCACAGCGACTTTGGCATCCTTGTCTCCTTTACTGCTGGGGCACCAGCATGGGTGTATTTTGAACCGCACACGCTTTATCCCCTGAAGCGCTTCCTGCTGTCACATAATCTCCTGGGGATTGATTCGGGCATATTCCATATTCAGAACCAGAAGGGCAGTACCAGATCACAGTATACGGCGTTTGGGATATGTTTGAGTTGTTAACAGCTCCCTCTTGCTCCCATTGATCGCTCCACATGGCTCCATTCTGCGGCTTAATCGTAAATTGGCCAAGCGTCGTTCCATCTGCAGCAAGAATTGTCGCGCTTAGGGTAAACGGACTATCGTTAAAAAGTCGGAGCGAATTGGCAAAGGCTGCCACCTGAACAAATAACAGAACGAAAAGCAAAACGCATTTTTTCATCGGATGTCTCCTAATTCTTTCTGATCGATTGAGGCCCATTTAAAATCGACGCCTCCCAACGAGGAGACAACCACATTATGAATCTCTGGGCGGCTTGTATATAACAGGGTATAATGGAAAATGGGGATTATTGGCATCTCTTGCATTAAAATTTGTTCACTTTTTGCAAGCAGCTCGCGACGCAAAGGCTGATTCGAGGTCCGAGAAGACTCTTCCAATAAACGAGCATATTCCGCATTTTCCCAACGCGTGTTATTCGATCCGCGATCTTTTGATTTAAACACTTCGAGGAAATTAATCGGATCGTTGTAATCGGCAAACCAATCGCTGGCAATCAACTGATAGTCCTGGCGAGAGATCCGATCGAAGTACACCTTCCCTTCGACAGCTTCCAGCTTCACTCTTACACCAAATGCAGCAAACCACTGCTGCTGTAACGCCTGCGCAATTAAATGGTTTCTCTCCGAAGAGCGATAAGTCAGTGTCGCATTGTTCAAGGACTCTTTCGGCAATTTCATTTCGATAAGAGCCTCTTTTAGCAACGCTTGCGCCCCTGCAACATCTCCATCTTGAAAATAGGGAGCTTCGCGTAATCCCATCGCCACAGGCACGAGGCCTGTCGCAGGCAATTGTCCCCCTTGGGTCACATGCTCGACAATTTCTTGCCGCTCTGTTGCAAGAGCAAACGCTCTTCGGATTTTTGGATGGTTAAATGGAGCTATCCCTGTATTACAACGTAAAAAATAGGTCGCCAACGCCTCTTTTGCCATTAAGCTGTTGTCTTGTTTGAGCACTTTAAGCAAATCCACCGGCAGGTTAGAAAAAGGGGAACCCACCCAATCGAGCTCCTTTTTTTCATACATCAAAAATGCCGTGTCATCCTTCACCATCACAAACTGCACCCCATCGAGCTGCACTTGAGATTCATCCCAATAATTAGGATTTTTTGTGACGAGAAGTTGGTCGTGATGCTGCCAGAGCTGCAGGGCAAAGGGTCCATTGCCCACATACTCTCGAGCATTCTCTGCCCAATGTTTATTCTCTTGATCGACCTTGCAATTCACCGGAAAAAAAGCGGGGAAAGAGATCATTTCGAGAAAATAAGGCACAGGCTCATTCAGCGTGACCTGAAATTTCTCTTCGTCGAGAAGTCGGATTCCGACCTCGTCTAAAGGCACGCTTCCTTCTTTTGCCTGTTTTGCATTTTCAATCACGTACAATTGCGATGCCATATCGGAATAATAGCTAGGATCCAGCAACTTTTTCCACGCATACACAAAATCTTCTGCTGTGACAGGATCTCCATTTGTCCATTGAGAAGGGCGCAAATGAAAGGTGTATGTCTTTAGATCGGAAGAAATTTCAATCGCTGCAGCCAATGCCAGTTCTGGTTTCGAATTCTTGTTCACACGCGTCAAGCCTTCAAATAGCATTTTCACTATAATCTGTGAATGCAGCTGCCTTGCCATGCGTGGATCTAACGACTGTGGCTCATCGCTTATGTTTAAGCGGATGAGCTTGCACGCGGTTTTCTTAGAATCTTTTTTGCCAGAAGAGGAGGGCGCTCCGCAGGAAGCTAAAGAAACAAGACCTAGCACTAAGATCCACAGAACACGCATTTTAGACATGGTAGCCTCTTTCGTTTTTAGTATACCGAACGCACTTCAAAATTTGGTTTCTGGCAAAGCCGGCGTTTCAGATTTGCGGTCAACGAAGCAGGCCATGTGCAAGCACCTGGCCGATGGAGTCGACTGCAAAGATGAAGATGCCGGCGCAGCCAGAAACCAAGTTTTGAAATGCGTTCGGTATAATGAGTTATAGGGATCGCTCTTGTTTTTTCCAACTTATTTGAACAAGGTTATACCGAAACAACTTCAAAAATCAGTTTCTGGCTGCTGCTGCAGAAACTGATTCATGAAATTGCATCAGCCTAGTGGAAAAAAACTTTAATCGGCGGAGGTCTAAAAGATTAGTAATTCCATTTCCAGTTGCATTTTTGATCCAACACGATCATCTCATTTCGTTGGATCTGTTGTTGGAGTGTTTTGCGTGGGAGAGTGCAACTTCCTCCTTTTTTGTTCCGAGGAGAAATTTTGCCTAAGGGGAACGTGAGTCCAATGGTCCCCTGCATTCTCAAATTGTAAACAGTGTCACAGTTTGTACTGACGCTAAGGATGAGAAATTGTTTATATTGCGCTTTTAGTCCTAAAAGACCTCCGATCACGTCGGTGCACACATCACCTGTGTAGTAGTAGGGACCTCCCAAGACGTAAACGGAAAAGGGCTGAGCGGGATTGAACGCATACTGTCCGATGAGATTGACACCTTTCAGTGCGATATCGAGCTTGCGGCAGGATGTGACTGCTCCCTCGCCTAAAGACGAGGGCTTCTAGGGATTTCTCCCAGGCCATCCAAACTGAGAGCAATCATGCATTCTTGAAATTAGCAACAGAACATGAAAACATTCTACACAATTAACAGCATGTGAAACGCGTTCATTTTTTGGGTTCCAGCAAATCAGGATACCATCTGCGGATGAAAAATCCATTGGGCAGCGCCTCATCGGCGGGCTGTCTCGTTTGCATGATTTCTGCCAAGCGCTCTTTCAGTGGAATCTTCACAACGCCCTGTCCCCATCGACTTTCAATAGCATTCGTTGAGTTGTAGACAGAAACAATATGCCCGGGCCAGACGATGGCATCTAAAGGCTTGAGTGTTGAGAGGATCTCATCGATAGAAAATCCAGCAATAGGGACAAGCTTTCCCCAAGAAACAAATTTCGAAGTGTTCCGCGGGGTATATCCGTTTGTGATGTAGTAGAGAAGGCCCGTGCAGTCGACCCCTTTTAACGTTTTTGTATTTTCACCATCGGGTTCTATCGGCTCAGGATAGAATTCTTTGAGCTCAGGAATCCCCTCTGGCCAATTCCCTCCCCAGATGTAAGAAACTCCGAGTAAGCGATCGAACTCTTCTAGAATTTCTTTGCCTGACGGCAACACAATGGGACGTTCGGAAGGTTCCTCTGTTGCGAGCTCTAACAGACGGACGTCGGTAAAAAAAGCGCCCTCATAGGGGTATTCCGAAGTAGAGACCTGCACAATGTGAGGGTGTTCTGTCTTTTCCAAAATGCGTAATTTTGTACGGGGTAATACCACTGTTTCTACTGTGCGTAAGAGCTTGTGCTCATCCAGGGGTAGACGATTAAATGAAGTGGAGAAATCAGGGGAGTTTAACAGCGGTGCTGGGCCTTTTGCACAAGCAAAACGAGGGGTGGGCATAGACATACCTGCTGTAAATCTCTTTTGTTATGTATTAGTGTAATGAACAACTCGTTTTTTTGCCGTCATTCTTTTGTCGTCCACAGATGACATCTGGAACCGTACACACAAGCTTGCAATTTATACAGATAAACGTTATTCCTGCTAATATATATAAATTTTTATTTTCAGGTGCCATGCAGCCCCGGTTACTCCAATTTCTTTTAGCAACACCTCTGTGTTTTTCTATCTATGCCCTTTCTTCCGATTTTCAGGTGGTTTCGGGATCTGCGTCTTCCTCTCAATCAGGAAATCTCACAACGATTGAAAATTCCCCACATGCCATCTTGCATTGGAACGATTTCTCGATTGCCGAGCAGAATCATCTCCACTTTGCTCAAGTCAATGCGGCATCGACTGTGTTGAATCGGGTGACCGGCCACAACATGAGCGCTCTTCTAGGGACATTGTCATCCAACGGTCAGGTCTACTTAATTAATCCCAACGGCATTCTCATCGGGCCTCATGCAGAAGTGCACACAGCAGGTTTTTTAGCTTCTACGGCCAACCTTTCCGATGATCAATTTTTAGCAGGAAAAGAACTCCTTTTTTCCCTTCCCGGCGAAGGGAAGATCATCAACCAAGGATCGATCCAATGCGGCGAGGGCAATCTCTTTCTGATCGCGCGAGATGTGATCAATCAAGGCGAGTGTGCAGCAGGTTTCATTGGAGTGGGCTCTGGGGTGGAGGTGCTGATCCAACCGGAAAGCGCTCAACGCATTTATATCCGTCCCGATCTGATTAATGTGGGAGAGGTCGTCAATGAAGGGGTGTTAGAGGCTCTTGCAATCGAGCTAAAGACATCCAGCGTTTATGAAAAAGGGATACGCGTCGAAGGACCTGACGGAAAACTCACGCTTACAACAGAGGGAGGCAGGATTATTCTCTCTGCAGAACAGGGCGGAGTGGAACTGCAAGGCACCATCACCGCACCAGGCGGCGAAGTGCACGTGCTTGGTCACTCCGTGTTTCTGACGTCGACATCAGCAATCGATGTCTCTGCAGCAAACGGCGGTGGGACAGTTCTGATCGGGGGTGATTATCAAGGTGCAAATAAAAATGTGCCTAACGCCGAATCGGTCATCATGGAAAAAGGAGCTCAGATCAAAGCCGATGCGTTAATCCTCGGTGATGGCGGCAAGGTCATCCTTTGGGCAGAGGATACAACCTGGTTTAATGGACAGATTTACGCAAGAGGCGGTTCAGAGGGAGGCAATGGAGGTTTTGTAGAAACCTCAGGGAAGCTCTCTTTAGGCGTTCAGACAGGCTTTGTCAATACCGCGGCTATTTTAGGAGCTTACGGAAGCTGGCTGCTTGACCCTGCATCGATCGTTGTGCAAACAGGAGGAGTGGATGCGATCGACCCCGTCTGCGCAAGCGCTACCACACTCACAATCGATCCTGCAACACTTGCTGCAGCTGTCACCGATGTCGTTCTTTGTGCACAAAATGCTGCTGGAAGCTCAATTACGGTAAACAATGCCATTGTCATGACGACCACTCCTGGAATCAACCTGACACTGACAGCAGGAAGCGGCAATGCGGGACCTCTCGCGCTGAATGCAAACATCACGACAGCAGGGGGATCGGTAACCTGTAATGGTCTTGTGACCTTGGGTGCCACTGTGCAGATCGATACGACAAATGGCGGCACCAATGCGGGTGCAGCAATTAGTTTTAATAGTACGATCAATGCGACAACAGCAGGTGTTGAAGGACTCACGCTCAACGCAGGAACAGGATCGATTAGCATCGGTGGCATCGTTGGAGCCACCCGTCTTGGAGCGATGAGCTTAACCTCTACTCATGCTGTAGGAGCAACGCTCGGCAATAACATCACAGCAAGTTCGTTCACCACAGTAGTCCCAACAAAAACAGTCTTTTCTTTGGCAGGAACAACAACGATCAGTACAGCGACTGCCAATGGCGATATCTTTTTTGGAGGAACGATTAATGGAACCACTCCGGGTTCTCAGTCATTGACATTGACAGCGGGGAGCGGCCTGATCACTCTCTCTGGGGTCGTCGGAGGGGTAAAGCTCGGAACATTTAATGTAACGACGACAAATGCCACAGGAGTCATCGTTAAAGATGACATTACAGCCAATTCCTTCGCAGCTACAGCAAGCGTCCAACTCTTCAAAGCAGGAACGACCACGATCAACACAACGGGAAACGTCTCGATCGGAGGAACACTGAATGGAACGACAGCAGGAGCTCAAGGATTAATCATTAATTCAACAGGCTCGATTGTCTCCTTTACGCAAGCAATCGGCGGATCATTTGCTTTAGCATCGCTCTCTGCATCGGGTTCAACCATTATCCAATCTTCAAGCAATATCACAACAGGCGCTGTCAGTTACACGGGCTCTACACTGATTACTCTTGCTGGCAACATCACCACAACAAGTGGTGCCATGACATTCACAGGACCAGTATCTCTAGGCAATACAACAAACCGAACGTTTGATACCACTAATGGGATCACCTCGCCCGGTGCCGATATTTTCTTCTCTAATAACGTTAACGCATCCGCAATTAACTCCACCCAACTGGTCACAGTAAGAGCTGGTACAGGAACGGTCACTTTTACTGGAGCTATCGGAGGAGGAAATGACTGGGGCATGCTTACAGTGACAGGTGCTAACATCATACAATCCTCTTCAGCACTAACAGAAAAATCTCTTAGCTACACAGCGACAAATGCAGTTACTCTTGCAGGCAATATCAACATTTCCGCATCCACTCCCGCATCCATCACTGTGAGCGGAACCACCACTTTCACAGGAAACCGCGCGTTTGCCGCCACTTCAGGTGCTGTTGCCAGCACTATTAGCTTTCTTGGTTTTTTAGACGGGAGCGGAACACTGACATTGACTGCAGGAGTTGGAAACGTGTTTTTTAATGCGACGGTAGGCTCAAATACACCTCCTGCTAACATCATTTTTGCCGGATCCACATTAGTCGCCCGTATTAGCTCTGATTTGACCGTATCCGGTGCAAATCCTTTGAGCTTTTCTCCTCAGGTGCGTTTTGCCGGTACCTCGAGCACAATCACCACAAATAACGCGGCTCTCACATTTTCAAATATAATTAATGGAAACATTCCCGGTACAAACAGTGCCATCCTCAAATCAGGAACTGCAACAACCACATTTAGCAATACTGTGGGAGGATCAATACAGCTCGGAAATTTATCTGTTGACAGCACTAATGCTACAGGGCTTCTTTTAAACAACAGCGCTAATAACATTAGCGCATTATCCTTTACAACAACAAGCGGAACCACAACACAGTTGGCAGTTGCCGGAACCACGACGATCACCACAACTGCAACCGGTACAGGAATTTCTCTTGGTGGAGCGGTCGTTGGAACGTCTGCTAGCGCGCAGGCATTATCGCTGCAAGCTGGCAGCGGAACTGTCAGTGTCAGCAATAATATAGGAACTGTCGCAGTCCCTTTATCAACGTTAACCGTTAATACGACCAATACAACAACAAACGCGATTACGTTTGGAGGTTCAGCCTACACAACATCGGGGGCTCAAAGCTACACAGCCGGAACAAATGGACGGATCAATGTCAACGGCACGATCGGTTTTAGCACGACAAATAGTCCCATCACTTTTTCCACAGGAACGCTTACCCCAGCTTCTTCAAGCATCGTGACTCTAACTGCAGGATCAGGCGCCATCAGCATTTCTCCTGTCAATGGAGATGCAACTACAACCCTTAACTTCGCAAATACAGGAACGCTCACGACCACGGGAGGTGCTGGAACAGGAGTCACGATTGGAACACTGAATTTTAACACTAACCCCAGCACCATTTCCTTAGGGGGGAACGTGACGACGCTTACAAGCGCTCTCACCTTCCCTGTTGCAGTCACTTTGACAGCAGATTCCATCGTTACAACCACCAATCAGCCGTTGCAATTTAGCAGCACGATCAATGGAGCGCGTAATCTAACTTTAGCCTCTGGATCAAGCACGATCACACTCTCTACAAGTCTTACAACAGCTCCTCTATTGACAAGCTTAACTCTTGCCTCCTCCAATACGGGCGCCAGCGCAATCAACCTAAACGGCACAACCTATTCAACAACGGGACTTCAAAGCTACACAGCAGGAGTAAACGGTCAAATCAATGTCAACGGCACTGTCGGCTTTAATACCACCAACAGTCCAATTACATTTGCCACAGGAACACTTACCCCCACTGCAGCAAGTGTGGTTACCCTCACATCAGGATCTGGAGCCATCAGTGTGGGCCCTGTGAATGGAGATGCGACGACAACACTGCACTACGTCAACACAGGCACTGCAACCACAACAGGCGCCATCACCATTGGAACCCTCGATTTTACAGCTCCTAGCGCCATTTCTATTGCGAACAACATCACATCGCTCACAGGAGCCTTGACATTTCCATCCGCGGTGACTTTAACAGGAACATCCACAATTAATACCAGCACAAATAATACAGCAATTCTCTTCAGTAATACAGTGAATGGCACTTCTGCTGGAGCACAAGGACTAACGTTAACAGCTGGAAGCGGATCCATTACCTTTTCAGGCATCGTCGGATCCACCCGCCTTGGCGACATCAGCGCAACAAGCTCCAATGCAACAGGACTTGTTCTCAATACTACTGCCGTAACGGCCCAATCGTTGACCACAACAGGAAGCACAACCACGCGATTGTCGTTTGCCGGAAACACGACGATTAATACAAATTCGACAGGGACAGGCATATCTTTTGGCGGTGCTATCAGTGGAACCGTCGCCAATACCCAAGGATTAATCCTACAAGCCGGCAACGGAACGATAAACATCGGAAACAACGCAGGGACCATTGCCGTTCCTCTAGCGACATTCACAATTACCACCACAAACACCACCACAAGCGCCCTTTCTTTCGGAGGCACCACCTATCAAACAAGCGGCGCTCAAAGTTACACAACAGGTTCTAGCGGTCAGATCAATGTTTCCGGAGCTGTAGGATTCACGACGAGCAATAACCCCATTACCTTTGCAACAGGAACACTTACGCCCACAGCTGCAAGCGTTGTGACTCTAACAGCCGGTTCTGGCGCCATCAGTGTTGGCCCAGTAAATGGCGACGCAACCACAACTCTTCATTTTATTAATACGGGAACTGCGACTACAACAGGCTCCATCACCATTGGGACCCTTGATTTCACAGCTCCTAGCGGGATCTCGATTGGAAATAGCATCACCACATTAACATCGGGCCTAACCTTCCCCTCTGCTGTCACACTCACAGGCAATGCAATCATCACCACGCCGAGCCAGCCGCTTGTCTTTAATAGTACAATCAATGGCGCTCAAACTCTCTCTCTGCAAGCAGGAAGCGGACTGATCACTCTTTCTGGAAATGCAGGAAATTCTACACCTCTTTCAAGCTTAACCCTCAACACGACGAATGCAACAGCGAGTGCGATTACTTTTGGGGGGACGATCTATACAACCACGGGCAGTCAAAGCTACACCGCAGGAGCACTAGGGCTGATTAATGTCACCGGCGCTGTTGGCTTTACAACGACCGACAATCCCATCACCTTTGCAACGGGCACGTTAACCCCTGCTGCTGCAAGTGTCGTTTCCCTAACAGCTGGCTTGGGCGCGATCAGTGTTGGCCCTGTTAACGGAGGCGCAACCACAACTCTGCATTTC
>JAGVMG010000016.1 GCA_020053915.1 Parachlamydiales bacterium
CATTACCGAGTTGCTACAAAGAAATCAGCACAACGCGGCTCAACGCTCTTCTCTTTTAGCATACAGCCTTCTTTCGCGCGTCTAAAACTAAACCAGCCCTAGAATCTTAAAGAGCCTTTTGACACACAAAGATTTAGAGAGGTCGGATCATCCGACCTTTCTAAGGCGAGCCCCGCTCCTCCTCTGCTAAAAGATCGAGTAGGAGATGGCTTCTCACTCGATCCATTTTTTGTGTATTTCGTCTTTAGTTTTGAGAAAAATCGCTCACTTTTAATTGCACCCGTTTTGCGATTGGCTCTGTACAAAATTATTTCTCTTCCATAGAGTGGTTCTATGCGACTGTCAGAGACTGAAAGAAAATCCATTAAAGATGTCATTTTTGCGCTAGATCCTAGCGCTGAGATCTATTTATTTGGATCTCGGGCAGACGACAGTAAAAAGGGCGGCGACATTGACCTTCTCATCTTATCTACAGTCATTACGGAAAAACACAGAAGAGATATAAAATTAAAACTCTACGATGCGCTTGGGGAGCAAAAAATTGATCTTCTTATTGCCTCCGACACATCGGAACCATTTGTTCGAATAGCCTTAGAAAGCGGAGTGCTCTTATGAGCAAATCAAATCACATACAAAATCTAAGTAAAATCGTTAAACAGCTAAAAGACGCAGAAAAACATCTTAAAATTTCTTACAGCAGATGTCAGAAAATCGGTTTGGAAGGATCTTCAAATGAAGACCATTTAATCGAATTCGAAGCCCTCACAGGCAGGTTCGCTAGATTGGTCGACATGCTCATTCACAAGTTCTTCCGTGCGATCGATACCGTTGAATTAGTCGATACAGGAACTTTAATTGATGTCATTAATCGCGCTGAAAAAAGAGGACTGATTGATTCAGCTCTGGAAGCTCGCACCTTAAAAGATCTGCGCAATGATATCGCTCACGAGTATCTCACCGAAAAGCTCACGCTCCTGCAAACTGAGGTGTATCAGTCTGTTCCCAAACTGCTCTCGATGATCAGCAATGCAATTGCCTATGCGCAAAAATATTTAACAACTCCGTAATCTTTACGAAAAATAGGAAGGATCGAGCGCAGCGAGCTGTTCTTCTGTGCACTCCTCATCCAATGAGAAGTCTTGGAAGAAGGTGAGCTCGGTGTCGTCGTTCTCCTCTTCAGGCACATTCTCTTCTTCGTTGTCTACTTTTGTCTTACGGCCTTTGAGGAAAAATTTGATCGGCGATCCTGAAAACCCGTAGGTTTCACGGAACTGATTGATCATGTATTTTTTGTAGCTATCGACCATGAGGGTCGGATTGTTGACGAACATGACAAAGCGAGGCGGCTGAACATCGACCTGCGCCATGTAGTAAATGCGCATCCGTTTTCCATCGATCATCGGCGGGTGGTATTTCTGGACCACTTTTTCGATGAACTTATTCAACTGACCTGTCGTGATACGTCTGTTTTGCTGCTCGTGGACGGCAACGACGTCTTTGAAAAAGTTTTCCAAGCGGCGTCCTGTGACCGCAGAAGAAAAGACAGTGGGACAATGACTTAAGAAGGGAACGTCAATCTGCACGCTCTTCAAGCAGTGCTCCATTCGGTAACCTTTCACAAGGTCCCATTTGTTGAAAATGAGGATGCATCCTTTGCCGAGCTCTTCGATCTCATGCGCAATCCGCTTTTCCTGAGTGGTCATCCCTCGTTCTGCATCAATCATCAGCACGCAGACATCGGCGCGCTCAAGCGCTCGCGCTGTGCGGATCGCTGCAAATTTATCGACCACTTCGTGTTCCGCTTTTTTGCGTCGAATCCCTGCTGTATCGATTAAGATAAACCGCTTTCCTTCAGCCTGAATTTCCACGTCGATGCTATCGCGTGTCGTGCCGGCAATAGGACTTACAACGCAACGCTCTTCTTGGAGTAAATAATTCATTAAGGTCGATTTCCCCACGTTCGGACGGCCGACGATGGCAATGCGGATCGCCTCTTCCTTCGGCTCTTCTTCGCTAGAAAATTCGATTCCTTCAAAAGCCTGTTCGAGAAGTTCTGCTAATTGAAAATTTTGAGTTGCAGACACAGCGACTAATCGAGAGATCCCCAGAGCATAAAAGGGGTATGTTAAATCCATTTTACACAGATCATCGATCTTGTTGACGGCGAGGACGACCCGTTTACCCGTGCGCAACAACAGCTTTGCGACCAGCTCATCGAGAATAGTGACACCCACCGTTCCGTCGACGACCATAACGATCACATCCGCTTCGATCATCGCAATCTCTGCCTGGCGGCGGATCTCTTCCTGGAAAGGCACATCCGACTGAGGGTTAATCCCTCCGGTATCGATCACTTCGAAAGCGTGTCCAAAATAGTCGGCATCAGCGTACAAGCGATCGCGTGTAATCCCTTCCGCTTCATCGACAATCGAAATCTTTTTTTTACAGATCCGATTGAATAAAGCAGACTTGCCTACATTCGGGCGTCCAACAATCGCAAGTTTAATTGGTCTATACCGAACGTTTTTCAAAATCTGGTTTCTAGCGGCGCTGGCATCTTCATCTTTGCACCCGTCTCCATCGACCATGTGCTTGCACATGGCCTGCTTCGGCGGCTGCAAATCCGAAGCGCCCGCAATGCCAGAAACTAAATTTTGAAAATCGTTAGGTATACTCATCATCTTCTCATGGATAAATTGAAGGGCGATAATAACAGATAAGTGCGATTAAATGCTAAAGTAAAGGAACGATCATAGTGAAATATTTAATTACTGCTCATTTTCAAGGTCGCGATCAATGAGCCAGAGGAGCTCTAAGAGCTCTTGCCGGTCCAAGCCCTTGAGCTGATCTTGATCGTCATAGCCGAGCACCCCTTCGGTGAGCGCATTTTTTTTCTCGATCAGACGGTGGATATGTTCTTCAATCGTTCCTTTGGTGACCATTTTGAAGACTTGCACGCCTCGGTTTTGCCCGATCCGGTGGACCCGGTCTGTCGCTTGATTTTCCCGCGCAGGGTTCCACCATCTGTCGTAATGGATCACAACGGACGCGGAAACGAGATCGACCCCGACACCGACCGCTTGTAAGGAAGCGACAAACACTTCACATAATGGATCTTCGCGGAATTTTTCGAGCTGCTCCTTGCGGTTACGCGTGCTGCCGCGGATGCCTGCAAAACCGATCTTGTTTTCAACGAGATAGGCTTCGATCATATTGAGCATATCGAGGTATTGGGAAAAGACGACAAGCTTCTGTCCGCTGTCGCGCACCTCTTGAAGCAATTCGACAAAAAGGTCCCATTTTCCCGACTTGGACTTTTGAAACTCATCAAATTTTTTCGTGATCAAGCAAGGGTGATCACAGATCTGTTTAAGCGAGGAGAGAAGCGCAAACACATGCAAATAAGGCACAGGCTTACCGTTATCCGTAAGATCGTGCATCAATGCTTGCTTGTGCAGCGTAAAGGTTTTGCGGTAGAGTTCTTGCTGTTCTGGTGAAAGATCGCAGTAGGCAATCTCTTCGATCTTCTCCGGCAATTCGAGGAGCACTTCCGATTTTTTTCTTCTCAAGATGAAGTGGCGAATAAACCGGGCAAGCAAGGCTTTGCGCTCTGGATCTTGATTCTTCTCGATCGGATTGACAAACATCTCTTTAAAATGAGCATCGGTCGGCATGTAGCCCGGCACAACCACATCAAAGAGCGCTTTGAGCTCAAGCAAACGGTTTTCAATGGGAGTTCCGGTTAGACCAATGCGCATGGACGACTGGATCCCTTTGAGCGCTTTGTGCGTTTGAGAGTGTGCATTTTTCGCAATTTGGATCTCATCGAAAATGGCAAGAGTAAAAGGGATCTTCGAAAGAGCCTTTTTCTCGCTGCGCAGCGTTCCATAAGAGGTCAACAACACTTCATCACTCTCCTGAAAAGCCTCGAGCCTGCGACCGATGCCGTAAAACACATGTACGCGCATTTCAGGTAAAAACCGTTTTAACAATTCTTGCCAGTGATAGATCACCGACGTCGGGCAGACCACAAGAAATTTGTGCCGCGCCCTCTCGATCGGGGTCTCACCATTGTCAGTGGGAGAAGGAAGCGCAGCTCCTTTCTCCGGTTGATTTTTGACAGCGGCCATGAGTCCCATCGCTTGGTGCGTCTTCCCAAGCCCCATCTCATCGCACAAAAGCCCCGAAAGTCCATGGCAATAGAGAAACCACAGCCACTTGACTCCCATTTCCTGATAGGTGCGCAAATCGCTTTTAAACCCTGATAGATCGATCGGAATGTCGGTATGGAAGGTGTGGAGCTCTTGAAGTACGCGACGCGTCTCAACCGACTCTTTGGCGGCACCTTCTGGTCCGCGGATCTCATCGAAAACAGTCAAACGCATCCACTCGAGCGTTGTCAACCTGAGCTGCCGCCCCTCTTTCAGCCACCGTTTTTTAGGCAGATTCTTCAGCCAATTAAACCGCGAATGCTTGAGAATAATCAGCCCCGCAGAGGTAAACACATAGCGCTGATGTTCTGAAATCGCCCGCCAAATCGTAAATGCATCGACAACGCCGTGCTCCGATTCATATTTTAAATCGATCAGCCATTCCGCTCCTTTTGTGCGGGTATAGCGCTGGATCTGGTTGACGCGAACAAATAGATCTTTCGAGCGCTGCAGTTCTTTTTGAATTGAAAGAATAAAGGGACGCAACGACTCGAGCTCGTAGGCCACAAAAAAAGGCTCATCGGACGCTGAGATCACTTTTTCCCGACTAAAACCCTCCGGCAAACGTCTCTCAAACGGGATCTCGCAAAATCCTTCCCCTTCCACAAAGGTGAAATCTCCACAGATCCTCACTTTTTTTTCTGCATACTGCAGAAAATACTGAAACCGCGGACGCACAACAATCTTACCTTCCGCATTTAAAAAAATCTCAAGCCCACTTTTCTCTAGCGGACACGACTGGGTGAAAAAACCCTGAATTCCCTCTAACTCATCCCGGTTAGAGCGCAAAAAACGGCTGATTTCTTTGCGAGACACGCGCATCCCCGGATGGATAAACGCGCCTGACCGTCCGACACGTTTTGCAAAAAAACCTTTACCTTTGAGATAGACCCACTCGCCAAAATCGACAAACTCTCCGCCCTCTGTCGTCACTTCAAGCCCCGATTCAAAATACAGCGCCCCGTCTTCATCGACAGAATAACTCATCTGCGATTCGATGCTCGAAACGTGGGTCTGAAAGCCCATATGCCCATTTAACCAAACCCGGTGGCGATTGACAAACTCGCCGACCTTCTCGCGTGCAATCACTTTTTCCACGCCATCAAACAGCAAGTTCTCCAGCAAATAAAATCCCTTATCCTGCAGATACACCCAAGAGCCGAAATAAGCGGACTGAGGCTTTTGCAAATCTTGCGGCTCAAACACATAACAACTTAAATGTAGCCGATCTTCCGCATCGAAAGACACAGTGTACTGCGCCTTAAAACTGCCTGTATGAAACTGTGTGTTTTTTAAATACTTTTGAATGATCTGTGGGTGCTTATGCAGCACCGAGGCAATTTTATCCGAGGGAATCTCTTTTTCTTTAAATATAGGATCAATCCGCGCAGGGAAAAATCCTTCTCTAGGATAAAAGACCCACTCCCCGATCTCGATGGCAGAGTCAGCTGCCCCTCTGACAACAGACGCCCCGCCTTGTTTTGTCAGAGGCTCGACATCCAGAAAAAAAACCTTTTTTTCCTCATCATATCGAATCGCTTGTATCCGCTGCTCCTGCAACTCATGCACCGGCAAAGGAGAGTCAACCGTCGCAAGAGACGGAATCAGCTGCGGCCAGTTCGCCTCGGCGATATAATTGCGCACGATCATTTGAGAAAATCGGATCTCGATCCACTTAGGAAGCCCTTCTCCTTCAAAGAGGATCGCATATTTTTCCTCTTCATCTTGAAGCTGCATCCACCACTTGGCTAGATCTGACCAAAACGAAAGCTCATAAAGAAGCTGCGGACTAGGTCTTCCCTCACGCCACAGAGCAAGCTCTTCCGGAGCCAAGTTGGAAAACTTTAATGAGGTCTCCTCGGTCTCTTCCTCACGCTTAAAGAGGATCTCCTCGAGCAACTTCTTCCCCGCCGGCTTCAAAGGCTCAAGGACAAACAAGCATTTGCCAGTAACAGAAAGCGCCTGATATCCCTTTTCTGTTTTTTTTAAGGCACCCGCCTCATACCCATGGCGCCGACAGGCAATCTGCCCCAGTTGATTCCACAACGAAGAGCGGAAACGGACGTGAAGAGGCAAGGAATGCCCCTGAAAAATTTTTAAGTAGGCTGCTGCCAAGTGAGGGCATGATTTATTCTTTTCCACCTCAGGACAGCTGCAAAACCCATCGAGCACATGTCCCGCGTCATCCATTTGCAGAAAAGGCCAGAACGATTTCTTTTTCGGCTCCTTCACCTCAACCTGGTAGGTCCCCTCAGAAAATGAAAATAGCCCAACTCTCTTGGATTCAAGATAAGTTTGAGCTGTTTTCAGATCTTTTGCACTATACGGAGACTTATGGATCGACATGCAGGTCCTAATTTTCGCACCCTATGCGGTATGCATAGAGTACTCCTTAAGGTTAGCATGCCCTATAGAAGAATATTATTCCAGTAAGGCCTCAGGGCACTGGAAATTTGCAGAGTTCTGTGTAGAGCCGCTGCTTATCCTCAGGCTTAAGTGTCGGCCTCTCACAGACAAAATAAGACCCGTGATAGCCTACTGCTCCCTCACGAGACCTTTCCATGAGTTCTTCGGCAGACAGCTTTTTCACCGTAGTCAAATCGATACAAGCTCCCTTTTCATTCTCGCGCGCTAGATCATAATCATCAAAGGGCCACAAAAGATCTCCATCCTCTAGAAAACGAATCACTGTATAGCTACTCCAACGCTCCGCAGGAATCACATACTTGCTACCCCCATGCAACAAACGGTTTCCATCCACCGTGATATATCCAGCGACATCAATCGCAAGTTCATGGTTTTCAAGGCGACGTCCATCAAATTTAGAGCCCGACGTGGAAATTAATATCCCTTTTGTTTTTTCAGCAGTCACATGTTGTTTTACCTTGAGCACGATTTCAGTCGCCATTGCCTCAACGGACTTGAGTGAAACTTCATCAAGCGCTTTCAGATCGAAAATACTGATCGGCCTTTCAACTCCATCCTTTTGGATCCAGAGCGTTAAATTTTTTGTATGGTCAACGGGGTCTTTCAGCAGGACGACGACACCCTCTGCAGCCAATTCTTTGTTAGCTCGTTTAAGAGCCTCAGCAAACAACTCGCTCGTCTTCTCAGCGCCCTCGATCGAGATCCCACGAGATGGATATTCTACAGGTTTTACGTATGCAATCGCTGCCATGTTGCCCTCAAAAGTTAACTTGTTAATTTATAAAATCTAACATAGAATCAATAAAAAATATCATTCTACAATAAAACTCAATTTAAGTCAAACAACATATAAATATTATTTTATACATTTTCTAACTCCATGACTTTTTCCAATGCCCATATTCCATCGGACGCAGCTGATAGCGCGCGATGTTGCCTTCATGCAAGCTTAAAAGCTCCCTTTCCACGATTTCAATAAAACGGGGCTGATCCTGCATTGGAATAAAGTCACCCGCATGCTGACGGATCGCACTGACAGCCTGAGATTTATTCCAGCCTTGACGCACAATTTCAGAAATCACCTGCCTGATCGCATTGCGGTATTGCATCCGGAAGGGATCTGGCTCTCCAATGGCTTTTCGCGTTGTGGAATATAGGTTACACGACCGCTCATACGCCCACACAAAAACATCCCGCAACAATTCAATGCGGTTGAGCTCATACACGCCCAAAAGACCATTGACATACATTTGCTCGGGAACGTCGATGAAAGACAACGGGCATAGGTTATGCTGAATTAATGGAATATTTGCGGCCAACCGAGATGTTCTTTTGTTCACATCGTCAAACGCCTGCAAATAAGGAATCTGCACCATGAGAAAAAAAGCTTGCTCGAAGGGATCCTGAATCGCATGCGCCTTAGAAATCAGCAAGTCAAAACACTCTTCAATAACAGGAGGAATCGCAATGGGCAAATAGGTAGAATGAGAAATCCCCACCGAAATCGCGCGTAATCTGCCAGAAGCAGCAGGATCAGACATTAAGTTATCTGAAAGAAGCGTATGTAAGTTTAAAATCGTGTAGCGATTGACACCGATTTCTTCTACTGAAGTAATTAAAAACTCGATTGCCGCCTTATGATTCAGGATCATCTGCGTTTCTTTGAGATTCTTTCCTGCCGCAGCACTCCCCAATTCCAGCAATCTCTCAGTTTCCAAAAGGGAATAGGTGTTCCCCTCAAGACGGCTGGAATTCCACGAAAGATCAATCAACAAACGATGAAAAATTTGTCGCGCATACGTTCCTGCCGGATAATGACCCTCTTCAGAACCACCCAGTTTCCATAATTTTTTTCGTATATTTTCGGGAAGATAATGGGTTTTATTCGGGTGATACCCATCCAAAAACTCTCTGCGATAAGTGACTGGCTGCCTGTAATGAAGCGGCTGCGAGACCTTTTTTTGGACGGCTACCGCATCTGCCGTTAAAGAAAACGGAACGCTTCCAATGAGCTCGACTTGGACTTTCTGAGCAGTATGCGGCAGGAGATAGCGCCGCGCACGCGCTTGTCCAATGACAATAAGCTCCTTGGCTTTGACCAAGGCCGCCAACCATCTCTGCAGAGTTCTACGTGGAACGGTTGGATCCAATCCCAGCAGAACCTCTTCCACAGAAGCTCCCTCCGTAAAACGACCTACAACCTCAATCAAGTCTGCCCAAGGCACACGTTTAGCCACCTTTATCCCCCATTTCAATCGCGCCACTTTTTCTATATTATGGCGCGATTCACCTAAATCGCGCCACTTTTTTCTTAAAAATGGCGCGATTCAAGCGAATCGCGCCACTTCTAAATTGAAACATTTCCTTGAAACACGAAGACCGCAGGGCCAATGAGCTCGACGCCCAGGTCCTCAGTGCAACGCACCACGAGCTCAGGAGCTGACCCAGGAGGGGTCAGCCGTGTGGAGAGGGGGATCAGTTCTGGCAACTCATGCAGGAAAGAGGCCATCCAGCCGACAGCAGCGGCGCCTGTTCCACAGGCAAGCGTCTCCCCTTCAACGCCCCGCTCAAAAGTGCGGATAGCGACCGAGCCACAGGGACGCAGAGAAGCGACATTGACATTAACCCCAGCAGGGCCAAAGCGAGGATGAGAGCGCAGGATGGGGCCGAGAATTTCTAAGGGAACTAAGGAGACATCGGGAACAAAAAGAATACAATGAGGCACACCTGTATTAACCACGTGAACAGTGAGGTGACGTCCTTCAACCTCAAGAGAAAGATCTCGATGCAGGAGCTCTGGCACACCCAGATGAACGGCAACATTGCCCTCCACCCACCTGCAACTCAATATTCCGCTTCCCGTTTCGATCTCGAGGGATTCATCGGGAATTCCCAACTGACGAATAAAGTGAACTAAGCATCGGATCCCGTTGCCGCACATGGTGGGCTCACTGCCATCCGCATTGAAAATCCGCATGCGAAAGCGCGCGCGCTCTGAGTGTTGAAGCAGGATCACTCCATCTGCTCCGATCCCAGTCCTTCGATGACACAGACGAGACACCCATCCAGCCTGATTTAAGGCAACGATCCCTTCTCGATCATCGATCAAGATGAAATCGTTGCCAAGGCCATGGTATTTCGCAAAAGGAATCAAGGGCTATAACTCAGCGTAAGAGGTCACGATTTTGTCTAACAGACCAAACTCGAGAGCTTCTTCAGAGGTCATCCACGTATCGCGATCGAGAGAACGCTCAATCGTTGAAGCATCTTTACCTGTCGCTGTCACATAGAGATCGACAAGCTGCTTGCGCGTTTTGAGAATTTCCTTAGCATGGATCTCCAAATCGGTCGCTTGCCCGCGAATTACCCCGTTAATCGAGGGTTGGTGGATCATAATCCGCGCGTTAGGGGTTGCAAAACGGCGTTTCGGAGCTGCACAAAGACTTAACACAGATCCCATAGACGCAGCCAGACCTGTCACAAGCGTTGTGACAGGCGAAGTGATCATTTTGATCTGATCCCACAATGCAAAGCCCGCATCAACAGAGCCCCCGGGGGAGTTGATCACCATCAAGATCGGTTTGCCGGGATCGGTCAGCTCCAAATACCACAGCTTGCGAATCATATCTTTGACACTATCGTTGTCGAAAGCATCGCACATGAAGATCCGGCGCGACTTTAAAATCACCTCATCCACTTTCTCTTCGAGAAGGTGAACACCTATTTTCTTAGCACCCGGCTCTGGTTCTTGACCTTGAAATCCCATATAAAAACACCTCGGTTATATGATGCTGCATTATTCTGTTCGAGGTCTTTTTTGTATACCGAAAGGATTAATAGAAAAAGCCGCGGGCGAAAAGACCGCGGCTTCAATCGGAGAAAAACGGAGGGAAAAAGATTTTTACTGATATAGCGCTGTATTCAAGCTCAAGAAAATCGGGTGATTTCCCTTAGCGCCTTTTTCTACTAGAGCACGCTGCACGTTAACGACAACCGTTTGCATAGACTTTTTCAATTGTGCATTCATCGCGCGGTAGACATCTTTATTTTCAATAATCAAATTTGTAAGCCCATTTAATCTCTTGAATATTTCATTGCCTTCTTTCGAGTCCAATTTAAAAAAGAATCCGTCAATTTTATCAAAATCTGAACGTAATTGTGTAATCTGAACGTTGACATTTCTTACAAACTGGCGTTTGCGCGCTTCTAAATCTACAGGCTTTGACGAGGGAACGATGGGGGCCCGCACAACGACTGGCGCTTCTTGCTGTGCACGCACTGGCTCCGTAGGCTTTGCTGCAAAAACACTAAAAGGAGACTGGAACACCTCTGGCTCAAGCTCTGCGCACGGCAATTCAAATTGAATGCACAGTCCTTTAATCTCGTTAATGAACTTTAAATAAGGCGTATATCCGAACTGATTAGGAAGCGTCGCTGCCATGGTTTTTAATTGCCCTAAAAACTCTTTCCGCTCTTCAATTCTCCCTAACTTGCTCGATGCTGTAAATAAGGCAAACAGAAGTTCAATAAACTCTGAGCGTTTCTCATGATGCACAGATTTAAAAAACCCTTTATTTTCTTCAGCAAGTAACCTTGTGAGGTCCGCTACAATCGTTTGGACCACTTCTTGAGAAATTTGCTTTGGCTTAATTCCTTCAAAATGCGCCTGCTTGATAGCATTTTTAAAATTCTTCAAATCCAATCGGAACATCGCAGGATTTTGGACGCGCTCGAATCTAGAACGGGGCGCCGCAACGATTTCTTGTGGCACCGGAGCTGTTGCGCTAGGCGCGCTAGGACTCACCGCAGCTTCAGGAGCTGTTGCTACACTATCCGTATGAACAGGGACATTCACTTGTCTTAAGCGCTGCGCAAGAAAGTCATTAATTCTGGTGATCTCCGCGCTTGAAAGATGAGCGCCGCCATTTAATTCTTCACGAATTTTCTGAGCGACAACGTCTTTGCCAAATTGTAATTTTAATGCAGCATGGTTATCAAAACGGAAAAAACTGCGTACAAATAGACCAATCATCTCCAATCGGCTCACAACTTTAAGGTCGGTCGAAAGGTATCCGCCTTGCTGATTGATCTTAAGAACAGCCGCGTGAATCGCGAGATGCTTAAGTTGTTTTGCTGTGGCTGAGGGAGATACTGGCATAAATTCACCTTTTTTTAATTTGAACCTGATTTTAATCTAACAGACAGGTCAGGTTTTATTTGTTCTTGCAATCAATTATAGCACATTTAATTACATAAAGTCAACAAACAAAGCATTAAAGAAGCTATTATTAACAAAACAGAAAACAAAAAACCGCAAGACCATTAATATCAATACTTAACGTCCACTCTCACTGTCGTGTCACTTCTACGATAAAAACTCTGGGCGCATTCCATACCCAAGTTCACAAATAAAAAAAATAATAACACAAATCTAAACATAACTAATAACAAACAACTTAAGCTTGCTTATTTAGCATGTCCATAAATTAACTTTACATTATCATTTATTTTGATATAATAATTATCTAAATTAACAAAAAAATAAATAAGGATATCTATATGACAGCAGCAAGTAACGTCCCTTCCTGGTCAACCAGCTCTTTATTTTCCGAACTTCAGGAAAGGCCTGGTTATAGCCAAGCTTCTGTTGAACAAGAGATCCAAACAGCTTCGCTAAGCGCGCTCGTAACGCCTCAGCCTTGCGAACACACGATCGCTTTCACCTTTGTTTTAAATCAATTTAACAAATTGATCGAAGCTCTTAACTCCCCAGGCAAAACAATTGAAGGGCCGATACAAACATCGAAAGAAATATTTGAAGACTCAAAAAATCCTATCCACTGTTTTTGCGGAAGATCCATTCATAAGATAAGCTTAGTTTCTCACCAACATCTTCAACATCGACCAAACGACCCCAAACAGGTAGCGTCTCATGTCATTATGGATGAACTCGCTCATCAAAAGGTTGCGCTGCAGTTACATCACATACAACAACTGTTGGATCATCTTACAAACACCAAACAAATGACTCCTGAAAACTTTAGACAGTCAATCGAATCTTACACATCACTTTTTACTCAGTTTTCTTTGCAGACTTTGGATGTGGAAGCGGCTATTGAAGAACAGCATCTCTTAGATCTTGAAGCACCAACAGATCCAGTTAGCGAATCTACCGATGACGATGAGAGTGCATCCACTGATTCTATAAATCCAGATCTGGAACCTGAAGAAATGAATGAAGCTGACGTTGTTCATCCCTGTGATATACCAATCTGTGGCCCCAACTTCCTTTTGACTGTTACCCCCAAAATGATCGCCGCGGCGTTCATCTGTCTTTTAATAATTAGCGCTCTCTATGTTACGATAGGAGTGAGTATTTATGCATCCCACCACCCGAGATTCTTGCAATAGAGCAAATTGGAAAATTGTTCACGCAATCACAAGTTCAGGATAGAGCGGAAACCCCTGAAGAAGGGCGGCGATTCCCTGGCGCACAGCGCCGAGCACTGCGGGATCGATCTCCACTTTCGCGCGGCTAGGCTCGTTGTTTTTCTCGATGAGCGCTGGCTTGCAGGCTTTTAAAAGCTCATAGATCAAAATCGCAATTTCCTTCATCTCCCGCTCTTTCATGCCCAATGTGGTGACAGCGGGTGTTCCTATCCGAATCCCAGATGTATACCAAGGGCCGTTCGCATCAAAGGGAAGGCTGTTGCGGTTCACGGTAAAGCGCGCTTCGCGTAGAGCAAGCTCTGCCTGACGGCCCGTGAGGCCGAAGGTAGAGGCAACGTCGAAAACAATCAGATGGTTATCCGTTCCGCCGGTCGTGCATTTGATCCCTTGCGCTTGCAGATGTTCGGCAAGCGTGCGGGCATTGGCAACAATCTGGTGAGCGTAGGTCTGGAATGCTGGAGTGTTCACCTCTTTAAAGGCGATGGCTTTGGCTGCCATGACGTGAGGGAGTGGTCCACCGAGCACGATCGGACATCCCTTGTCGACTACTTCGCGAAACTCTTGCTTGCACAGCACAAGACCGCCACGAGGACCGCGGAGTGTTTTATGGGTGGTGGAGGTCACAACGTGGGCATGCGGGACGGGATTGTAATCTCCTTGCATCACCTTACCGGCAACAAGCCCTGCAAAGTGAGCCATGTCGACAAGTAGCGTGGCGCCGACAGAGTCTGCAATCTCGCGCATTTTAGCAAAGTTGATGAGACGCGGATAAGCAGAGTAGCCTGCGATTAAGATTGCGGGCTTTTCTCTCTTCACCTGTTCTTGCAGCGCTGAATAATCGATGAGCCCTGTCTTTTTATCGACATCATAAGAGACCGACTGCATAATTTTGGAAGAAACGTTATGACGGTAACCGTGTGTGAGGTGGCCGCCGGAATTGAGCGAGAGCCCCATCACTTTTTGCGAGACGAGAAGTTGGCGAACCCGCTCGTATTCTTCAGGGGTAAGTTCATCGACGGATTTTTTTCCGAGCTTTTCCACTTCTTTGTTTTGAACACGCGCAATTAAAATGGCCCAAAAAGCGACAAGATTAGCATCGGCTCCGGAATGAGGCTGCACATACGCATGGTCACAACCAAAAATGGACTTTGCTTCATTTGCTGCCGCTTCTTCGATCGTATCGACATTGTCACATCCAGCATAAAATCGGTGAAAAGGGAAGCCTTCTGAGTATTTATCGGTCAGCAAATTTCCCATAGCCAGTTGCACGGCAAGTGAAGAAAAATTTTCAGAGGCGATGAGTTTTAAATGGCTGCGCTGATCTTTCAACTCTTGAACGATCTTCTCTTCGATTAAAGGAAATGCAGTGCGGATGTGATCGAGCGACGCCATGTAGGCGATTGCTGCACTTGTTCTTTTTGCTTCAGGAACGCGGTGGAAATACTTTTCAAGATGTGACATAGAAATACCTCGCTAAAAGCTAACATTTGTACCAAAGACTTAAGCTAAAAGCCATTAAAATTGAGGAGTGTACTGGACAATCCCGCCGTGGTAGATCTTGTGATTTTCTCCCACTTCATACGCCTCATCATTAATAAGCACCTTGAACTCACACTCTTCACAGGGCTCTGTGGATTCCCAGACCCACTCATCAGCTGCTACATTGCGTAGAGCGATCCCCCGCTCCCAGCTTAAGCCGCCCCCCTGGCCGCGAATCGATAAATGATTGTTGAATCCAACATCATATTTCACAATGACCCGCGTGGGCTCTACAGCAATGTTTTTTTTTCGAATTGCAGGAGCTCTTGCCATCCGCGCTGCACCTCTCGCTGGCTTTGTAGATACATTTTTCTTTTTTGAATTTATTCCTTTACGCATAACACCCTCCCCATGATTAAAGGCACATCCTCTCTCTTTAGACCAGGCGTTGTCAAGTTTTAGTTTTAGATATTTTGCTTGAGCAATATTGACCATAGGAGCTACTCTTCTAAAGCAAGATTATCTATGCTTCGCGAGATTCAGATTCGAATAACCTTCCCTTGCCGCGAGCCATAGGCCCTTTTTTTTCCACCTTTATAACGTGAGTTAACAATGCACGAAGCCCTCAAGGATATTTTAGACATTCAAGAATTGGATATGAAAATGATCCGTCTCATGCGGGTCAAAAAGGAGCGACAAAAAGAGATCCGCCAAATCGAGGAATTGCGCAAAGAACTTCACCTCCAGCTCACCGACAAAGAACAAGAGATCACCGACTTAGGAAAAAGCATCTCGACCCTCGAACAAAAAATTCAAGATATCAACGCAAAGATCAAGCGTTTAGAGAGCCAGCAGAGCAGCATCAAGAAAGCGGACGAATTCAATGCGCTTACTCAAGAAATGACCTCCGCAGAAAGAGAGCGCATCACACTCGAGCAGAAAGTTTCTGACCTCGTCGACAAGCGCGTTTCTGAAGAGGAACTTCTCGAAAAAATCCGCGACAGCTTAAAAACGTCTGAAGCGAGCAGTTTAGCTCTTGAAAAAGAGATCTTTTCAAGCATCAAGTTGATCAATGAAGAAGGGACAATCTTAAAAAATGAACGGGAAACGCTTGCTACAAAAGCAGATGCAGAAACCCTTCAGATCTACGAGAGACTCTTGCGCAATAAAAAAGACCGCGTTGTTGTCGCTATCGAGAACCGCACATGCAGCGGCTGCCACATTGTATTGACTGCACAACATGAGAACCTGGTACGCAAAGGGGAAAACCTCGTCTTTTGTGAACACTGCTCACGTATCCACTACTGGCAAGAAAGCGAGGCGCTCGAGGGCTCCGCTGTCGCCACAAAACGCCGCCGCCGTCGCACGGTCAACGCATAATAATTCCTTACCGGGAAAGCAAGCAATCGCCGCCGGTGGTTTATCAAATCGCCGGGGGAGGAAAGTCTGGACTTCGCAGGAGAAGATACCAGTGAAAGACTGGGGGCCGCAAGGCTACGGAAAGTGTAACAGAAAATACTCCGCTTACACACACGAGTTTTAAGCTTTTTAAGCGTGAATCTAGTGTGTGTAGGACAGGCTGAAAAAGCTGGTTTTATGAATCAGCCACACTTGCAGGGATGCAAGGTGCTATAAACCCTATCTGAAGCAAGACCAAGTTAGGCCGCATTCCGCGCTCCGCGGGGCCTACATGTGTCGCTTGAGAGCCTTGGCGACAAGGCTCCTAGAGGAATGATTGCTCAAGACAGAATCCGGCTTAACGCTTTCCCGGTATTTTTTCATCTAATAGTGCTCTGGGGTGTGCCTTGTCGTACACCTCTCTTTTTAATCGGCTAGAGACTTGGGTGTAGATGGTCGTCGTCGCCAAAGAACTATGCCCGAGCAGCATCTGAATCGTTTTCAAATCCATCCCCTTTTCAAGCCAATGGGTCGCGATCGTATGGCGAATCGTATGAGGAGTGATCTTCCCCGCAAGACCGCTTGCGAGCAGATACTGCTCAAACTTCCTGTCGACAGAGCGCACAGTCAGTCGCTTGCCCCACTTGTTTAAAAAAAGTGCGTTGGCGTCTTCTTGGGCATAATGTCCATTACCTTCGCTGTGGCGCTCAGGGTGATCTAAATAGTTAATGATCCACTCAGCTGCGGTCCGCGTGATCGGAACCACCCGCTGCTTCTTTCCCTTTCCCAGCACGCGCAATCGCAAATTTTTCGCATCAAAATCAGCGCGATTAAGCCCGATGAGCTCTGCGATCCGCAGCCCCGAGCTGTAAAATAATTCCATGATGCAGCGGTCTCGAAATCCGAGATAGGTTGTCGTATCGGGCTGAGAAAACAGATGCTCCACCTGCTCATAGGAAAGCGAAGGGGGGATTTTTTTCTCGAGCTTCAAGCTTTGGATCTCATCGAGCGGATTATGGAGATAGAGCCTTTGCTTGACGAGATAAGTAAAAAGAGAGCGTAGAGAGCTTAACCTGCGGACCACGGTGCGCTTCGAAGCCCCTTTAGCAGCAAGATCTGCCAAGTAAGAGCGCACAGCGCGTTTATCGACATGAGTTAACAATAATTTTGAGTCTGAAACAGAACTTTCTTGTGGCAAATGGGCAAGTTTTGAAGAGCGCTCTTTGAGGGGGATTTCAAGAATGCGCTCTTCAACAAACGCTTTAAACGCCTCTAGGTCGAGGCAGTAATTGCGAATCGTGTGCTCGGATGCATCTTTCACCACGCGCAAATGGCGTAAGAATTGGAACGCGGCTGCATTGAAGTTCATCCTTGTAAACCTAGAACTTTCTATGATAAGATTTAAGCTTCATTAACCCATGCGAACACAATATTTTTCTATACCTATGATCACATTAAAAGAAATTTGCAAGAAAATGGGCGCCCGAACCCTTTTTGATGGCGTGACCGTAACTTTCAATTCTGGCTGCAGATACGGTCTGACCGGCCCCAATGGAGCGGGAAAATCCACACTTCTTAAAATTGTCATGGGTCTAGAAGAGGCCACCAGCGGCAGCGTCATTCTTCCGCGCAAAGTGGGTTTCTTAAGACAAAATATCGAAGACTTCCGCAACTTCCGCGTCATCGATGTCGTGATCATGGGCAACAAACGCCTCTGGGACGCCTTTGTCGAAAGAGATGGCCTATACGAGGTTGAAATGACCGACGAGGTCGGCATTCGTCTCGGCGAGATCGAAGAGATCATCAACGATGAAAACGGCTACACGGCAGAATCTGATGCTGAGATCTTGCTGAATGGTATGGGCATTCCTCCTGAGCTGCATCACCTCCAGATGCATGCGATCCCGACAGACAGACAATTCCGCGTCCTCTTGTGCCAAGCTCTCTTTGGCGACCCGGAAGCGCTGATCCTCGATGAACCGACCAACCACTTGGATATGGAATCGATCGGATGGCTCGAAGAGTTTCTCCATGAATATTCTGGAGTGCTCATCGTGGTGAGCCATGACCGCCATTTCTTAAATGCGGTCACCAACTACATCGCCGACATCGACTACGACACGATCATCGTCTACCCCGGCAACTACGACGATATGCTTGTCACAAAAACATCGGTGCGCGAACGCTCAGAATCGGAAAACAAATCGAAAGAGAAAAAAGTGTCTCAGCTGCGCGAATTTGTCGCTAAGTTCGGTGCAGGAACGCGCGCGAGCCAAGTGCAATCCCGTTTACGCGAAATCGAGCGCCTCGAGCCCCAAGAGTTAAAAAAGTCGAACATCCAACGCCCCTACGTCCGCTTTTATCCTCCAGAAAAACCGTCGGGCCAAATCGTCTTTAAAGTTTCTGAGCTCGCAAAATCTTACGATGAGAACTCTGTCTTTAAACACCTCTCTTTTGAAGTCTCCCGCGGCGAGAAGATCGGCATCATCGGCAATAACGGTAAGGGAAAGACGACACTCTTAAAAATGCTCGCTGGCGCTTTGCATCCCGATGCTGGCCGTATCGAACACGGGCACCAAGTGCAGATCGGCTACTTCCCGCAAAACCACGCCGAGATCATCGATAAAAAGAGCAAAATAACCGCCTTTGATTGGCTCAAAACGCGCAAACCAAACGTCTACGACCAAGACATCCGCAGCGTCCTTGGCAAAATGCTCTTCTCCGGCGATGACGCCTTTAAGCCCCTCTCTGCTCTTTCGGGAGGAGAAACAGCGCGCCTCATCATCGGCGGCATGATGCTTTGCAATTACAACGTTCTTCTCATGGATGAGCCGAATAACCACCTCGACCTCGAAGCCGTCTCAGCCCTTTCCTGGGCTCTGCAAGACTTCAAGGGAACGATCCTCATTGCCAGCCACGATAGAGACCTCATTAACAACGCGGCAAATAAAATTATCGCGTTTGAAGAAAAAGGAATCCGCATCTCATCTGGCAACCTCGACGAGTACTTTGCAGCTAAAAAATAAAGGTGAGCGATGAAAATTTGGTTGGATAGCATCGACGTCACAACAATTGCCGAAGCTGCAAAAATGGGACTCATTGCTGGCATCACCACAAATCCGCGGATCTTATCCGAAACAAAAAGCATTGCTGACACTTTAAAAAAGCTTCTCGATTTCCAACCCGGACCCGTTGCTGTTCAAGTCACAGCAACAGATGCAGAAGCCATGATCGATGAGGGAATGAAAATTTTCGAATATTCCTCCCGCTTCATCGTGAAAATCCCTGTGAACCGCGCAGGTTTAAGCGCCATGCACGCCTTGAGACAGAGTAACATTCCTGTCATGGGAACAACGGTTCTCTTTCCTAGCCAAGCTCTTTTATCCTCTCTTCAGGGAGCCACCTACATTGCTCCCTATTTTAGTCACTTGGACGACGGAAAAAATACCACTGCGGTCATGCAAAGCATCGTCGACATCCTACGCATCAACGAATCGCACACTAAAATTCTAGCAGCCTCTGTGAAAACACTCGATCAGTTCATGACATGTGCCATGATGGGCATTGCTGCAGTGGCGATCAAAGTTGACTTAGTTCTGAAATTACTTGAGGATCAACCCGTCGTCGAAAAGTTTTTGCAAGGATTTCAGTCCGACTGGGAAAAAACGCACGGAAAGATGTCGATCAAGCTGGCTTTGAGCTAATTTATACCGATTTATAGCTATTTATAGTGCCGTATAGCGTCGTGTAGTGTCGTATAGCAGGTCGCGATTCTCAGCTACCTAAGAGCGCAATTGACAAATTATTCTTTTATTTCTAACGTGCAAATAAAAGGATTCAACACATATGACAAGCAGCGTGGGAAATGCGCCCAATGTTCCACCAGTTTTCCCCCAGGGACAAAATACGGCAGCTCTCGCAGATCAGATGCGCACTCAGATTATTCAAGTAGCAGAAGATTTTCAGAAGCTCATCTCCGATCCTTCTCAGCTTGCCCATCCCGAGTTTGTCACTCAGGTGCATGCACATGCGCTTCCCCTCTCACAATCCGTAGAAAAGGCGGGATAACATGCTGACAGAGAACTTGAAAGATGCAGCGACGATCCTCTCCAACATTTTGAGTCAGTCGCTCGAGATCCCGGGAGCCACTCCGAACATCTCTCTTCTCGAAGCACTGAAAAACTTCGATCCGGAAAAGCCGTTGGAAACAGATTTACAAAAAATCTTAAGAGAATTTGTCAGATACCCCGAGCCGACACAAGCGCTCATCCAAGAATTAGAGCTTCTCGCTCAAGACCTGACTATTTAATATCCTCCAAAGGAAATGGAAACACTTTCAAATCTTCTGCAATGAGGGTATTCGGAAAGATCTCTTTCGCCTCTTTCGCAAAGGCACTTAAATCTTGATAGCGCGCAGAGAAATGCGTGAGGATGAGTTGCTGCACGCCCGCTTTTTTTGCAAACTCTGCGGCTTGTCTTGCTGTCATGTGATGGTGCTTTTCGGCTAAGTGGCCGTGAGCCTCGAGATAGGTGCTTTCACAGAGAAAAAGTTTTGCGCCACGAGCGACATCGACAATCGCAGGGCAGGGCAAGCTATCGATGGCAACCGCAAACACATCGCCGGGACGCACCCAGCTCACTTCATCAAGATGGATCGTTCTGCCGTCAATGGAGACCTTCCCCTCTTGTTCCAGGATACGAACAAGCGGACCTTGGACACCCATGGCTTTGAGCTTGGCCTTGTCGAATTTTCTCGAATCCGCTTCCTTAATCCGCCAACCGACATTATCCACGCCATGCTCGAGAAAACGCGCTTCGATCTGAAATCTTCCATCATCATGAACGATCCCTTCACTGCTCACAGGATGCTCGATCACTTCGATATTTTCGTGGTAGATCGTTCCATAGCGGAGTCTGTCAAAATAGATTTTGCCGCTTGCAGGATAGTAGCAATGGATCGGATGGGTGACTTTATCGAGGTTGAGGCGCATGAGCATCGAGCCCAGGCCTAAACAATGGTCCCCGTGAAAATGGCTGACAAAAATTCGAGTGACACACGGAGGTGCGACGTTAGCAAAGATAAATTGCCGCTGAGTTCCCTCGCCGGGATCAAAGAGAAAGCCCTCGTCGTTCCAACGCAACAGATAGGCGCCGTGATTACGGGTACGGGTGGGTTGCTGACTCGAGCAGCCTAAAATAAACAGATCACGTGCGCTCATCGTACACTCCGCCCAAAAACATTAAATCTTCCCAACCACATGCCCGACAGACCACCGACAATATGAGCAGTGTTCGCAACAACGGGAGTGATGGAGACAGAAGAGAACAGCTCGATCCCAAAGGTAACCCATTCTAATGCGAGCATCGACAGGACAAAGATCAACAGAAATACGACTGTACCGCGGCTTAACGGGTACCCTTCCCAGGGAGCCACTTTCTGGCGCATCCAGATAAAACCTGCCATTCCGACAATGATTCCTGAGTACCCCATAAAAAAGGGTCCGCTCATCAGATACTGCGCAACATTGGAAATGATTCCAATGAGAAGAGCTAATGAAACAATTTTTAAAGGCTTTAACCGCTCATCCATTTGCCGTCCCAAAATCCAAACCCAAGCCATATTGAACAGCAAGTGAAAGAAATCGCGATGCATGAAGCAGGGGCTCACTAGACGCCAGTACTGATGTTCGCGGATCTTTTCAAATAACGGAGGAGTCGGCTCAGGATTACTCGGGCTGCGGCGTTTATCAAGGACCCAATCGAAAACCCCTTTCCACAGCGGCGCTTTTTCCACCTTTTCTAATTCGGTGATCATTGCAGGAGGCAATTCTTTGAAATTATGATAGGGTTTCAGATCATGCGTATCGAGAAATTGATCGATCTTTTGTTGATATTCGATCGGATCATCGAAGAGTAGAGCTTGTTGCAAAGGTGTAAACGTGAGGAAAAGAGCGAGCTCTCCCTTGGCAGCTTTTAATCTTCCCTCTTGAACATCGTTCCATAAGAAAAGAAAGATGCACAAGGCGAGAATCACATGGGTCAGCTGAAAAGGAAAACGCCCTTTTTTTAAGGGAAGCACAGGCTCCGCCCCTTCGGAAGGTTCAGCACCCTCTTGCTCTTGAAAGCGAGGCAGTGAAGAGATGAGAGGCGCCTCGGCCTCTTGAAATTGGGGATCTTCGGGATGTTGCTTATACTTTTCTACCCAAGCAACAGCTGCATCGAGATCATTTTCTTCATAGACCCAAATCCGATAACGCTTGGCATGTGTTTCGTTGTCTACAAAGGGCTCATAGGTGTTCTGGATCCCTTCCTTGAGAAGTAAGGAATAAAGAGTGTAAGCCTGCTTTTCTGTGTCAAACGAACCAATTAAGCGCATGTAAGAACTATTTTTTTAAGAATCTCTGTTGTCGACAATCCGGGAACAAGAGACACGATATGAACTCTTCCCCCGTGAGATCGCACGATTTCTGCTTCGATGCATTGATCTCCGTATTCCGCACCATTAACGTGCACATCGGGCTGAATTTTTTCCAGTAAACCGCGCGGATCAAGCTCATCAAACCAAGTGACGTAATCGACCATCTCGAGCGCCGCTACCATTTGCAGACGATACTCTAAAGGAATGATCGGACGCAAAGGGCTTTTATAGCCTTGGATCGAGCGGTCGGTATTCAGTGCTAAAATCAAAAGATCCGCTTGCAGGCTAGCTTGATAGATCATTTCCAAATGACCCGCATGCATCAAATCAAACGATCCGTTCAAGGTCGCAATCGTTTGATTCCCTTGTTTCAATTCCACAACCCGCTCTTTTAACGTCGCAGGGTCGAGAAATTTTGCAAGAGCCGCATCTCGATACGATTTAGCTCCCAGGGAAAGCGACATGGAACACCTCATCATAATGAGTTACGAAATGGACTTTGATCCCTTTCTTAATGTATGAGGGGAGCTCGTCGTAATCGCGCTGGTTATCCTTAGGGAAGATCAACACATTGGCTCCAGAGCGCTTCGCGGCAATCAGTTTTTCCTTCAACCCGCCAATAGGCAAAACTTTTCCCGTTAAAGTGAGTTCCCCAGTCATGCCGAGATCTTCGATCACAGGCTCATCGCGCAGCAAGGAAAGCAATGAGGTGACCATGGTGATCCCCGCAGACGGTCCATCTTTCGGAGTGGCCCCTTCGGGAATATGCAAATGCACTTGGCATTTATCAAATTTTCTCCCCCCCGTGAATCGATCGCTTAAACTATTCAAATACGACCAGGCGATCTGCGCAGATTCTTTCATGACATCGCCCGCTTGTCCGGTGAGCTTCATGTCTGTTTTTTCAGCCGGCACTTTGATCGCTTCGACATACAGGGTCGCTCCTCCCATGGAGGTCCACGCGAGGCCCATGCACACGCCCGCTGGGGTGCGCTCATAATATCTGTCGCTCGTAAAGATCGGTTTTCCTAAAAACTTAGTGAGCGTGCGATCGGAGATCACCTCTTTTGGATGCTTCTCTTTCGCGTTTTTCTTCTTCTCAGTGAAGTTCACCACTTTGACGGCAATTTTACGCAGGATCTTTTTAATATAATTTTCTAAACTTCTCACACCAGCCTCGCGCGCATATCCATTGATGATCTGCGTGAGCGCTGCTTTAGAAAACTCAATATCGGAGGCTTTAAGACCCATCGTTTTACGGTTGCGCGGGATCAAGTACTTCGTTGCAATCTGTACCTTCTCCTCAAGAATGTAACCCGACAAGCGCAGAATATCCATCCGGTCTTTGAGAGGCTCAGGGATCGTATCGAGCACGTTAGCCGTCACGATAAACACGATGTTGGACAAGTCGCAACGCACATCGAGATAGTGATCGAGAAAGTCCTTATTTTGCTCAGGATCTAACACTTCTAGCAAGGCAGAAGCGGGGTCTCCATGGTAACTATTGCCCATTTTATCGACCTCGTCGAGCATAATGACAGGATCCATCGACTGGGTAAACTTAAGTGCCTGAATCAGCTTTCCTGGCATCGCGCCGATATAAGTACGCCTGTGTCCTTTAATCTCGGCCTCATCGCGCATTCCGCCGACAGAAAAGCGGTAGAACTTGCGGTTGAGCGCGCGGGCGACACTTTTTCCAATGCTGGTTTTACCCACACCAGGAGGACCGACCAAGCAAATAATGCTTCCTTTAATTCCTCCGGAGAGTTTTCCGACAGCGATAAATTCTAAAATACGCTCTTTGATGTCATTGAGACCATAGTGGTCCTCTTCCAACACCTTCTTCGCATATTTCATATCGAGCCCAGGTCCCGCATCGTTGCTGCGAATTCCCCAAGGCACAATAGTCAGCCAATCGAGATAATTGCGGCACACAGCATATTCAGCCGATTGCACTTCCAACACGCTCAGTTTGCCCATCTCTTCGCGGATCACGGTCATCACATCATCAGGAACAGTCCGTTTTTTAAGCCGCTCTTCAAACTTCTCCAAGTCGCACGTCTTATCATCTTTTTCAAGACCGAGCTCTTTTTTGATCGTCTTGAGCTGTTCGCGCAAGAAAAATTCTCGCTGCGTCTTTGAGATCGTGGCTTCGATCTTCATGTTGATGCTATTTTGCAACTTGCTTAAATCAAGCTCTTTTTTGAGCAAGACAAGCGCGCGATCGATCCGCGTCTGCAGATCAAACGCTTCCAACACTTCTTGCAATTCTTCACGGCTAGCCGTCGTCAACGTCACTGCAAAATCCGCTAATTTCCCAGGCTCTGTAAAATCGGAATGGCCTAAGAAAATCTGCAGCTCTTCTTTAAAGAGAGGATTGAGCTTGAGCAAGTCCTTAATCGTCGTAATGATGCTAATCGAATACGCTTTGAGCTCTTTCGAAAGTTTACCAGGAGAATCCTCGTGGTAATCGATCTGCGCTTTAAGATGCTTGCCCGTTTTGGCAGGCTTGCGCACCGAAATCCGCTTTTCCATATTCAGAACGACTTGTGCGCCGCCTTGCTCCATCGGGATGATCCGCAAAATGCGCGCAAGAACGCCGACCTCGTAAAGATCGTTAAAGCCCACCTTATAGATATTGTCATCTTCTTTACGCGTGAGGAACAAGCCTAAAAATTTATTCTCCGACTTTGCGACAGCCTTGAGCACTTCATAATAAGCACCGGGCTCAATGACAATCGGCGCAGCCATCCCGGGAAAGAACGGACGTCTGCTTAAAGGAACAATAAAGACCTGTTTGGGCAGTTCTGCCGTCGACATTGCCTTTTGTTGATCATCATGCACCGATTGCTCTACAGCTTCGACCAAAGCATCTTCTAGCTCTTCATCATCGGGAAAAGAATTGTCATTGTCCGTACTCAAAACGCTCTCCTTTTATAGTAAGCTCAAGGCAAGGTCTGCTACTTTATCAACTCTATCAAAATAGCGCAACCCACTGGTTGTAAATAAAAGATTTCAAGAGAAGTTTAACTGTTGCGAAGGCCCTCAGAAACAGCTATAATCTCCCCCCATGACGCAACTTATTATTGATACAAGTTCGGAAGACAGCCTAGTCGCCCTATTATTAGATGGCGAGATCATCGCCTCATGTACACGACGCCATGCCAACCAGCTCTCCCGTACACTGATGCCCGATATTCAGTCACTCTTACTGGAAAAAGGGATCACCTTAACAGAGATCACCTCCATCGCTGTCGGCATTGGACCCGGCTCCTACACGGGCACCCGCGTTGGCGTCGCCGTCGCGAGAGCTTTAAGCTATGCACGCTCACTTCCCTTAGTCAACTTCTGCTCGCTACTCGCCTTTCTCCCTGCACAGCTGGGAAGCTTCGCCTGTGTGATGCCCTCTCGAACCGGAGACTTTTTCCTCTTAAAAGGGACCGCTTCAAAAAAATGTTTCACAATTGACACAGCGCAGCTCGTCTCTCTTTCCGCCCTTACCGCCTCTCTAGAAAACATCGACACCCTTGTCGCAAAGCCCCTCGAAGAGATGAAGCGCACACTTCCCCTCCCCTGGACTACCCCCACCGCCACCTTCGACTCGATCGCAAATTTCTTAACTCTTTCTACGCCAACCCCCTCTTCCAACGACACCCCCGAAACAGACCTCATCTATCTCCACTCACCCTAAACTCGGCTTTGTACATTTTTACGTCCCGAGTACAGGGGTTTGAGGAATGAATTGAAAAATATCCGCCCTTTTCTTTAAGATGGGAACCAGACTAATTAACTTGACTGTATACCGAACGCATTTCAAAAATTGGTTTCTGGCAAAGCCAGCGCTTCAGGTTTGCAGTCACTGAAGCAGGACATGTGGAAAGCACATGACCGATTGGAAGCGACTGCAAACCTGAAGATGCAGGCGCTGCCAGAAACCAATTTTTGAAATGCGTTCGGTATATTAGATCCATTAACTCAAGGAAACGAGATTCATGACAAGCGTAAAGGTCCGCACTGGTGAGCCGATTGACAAAGCATTACGAGCTCTCAAAAAGAAACTCGACAAAGAGGGTGTAATGAAATCCGCGAAAGCCCACCGCTTCTACGATAAGCCTTCTGTAAAGAGCCGCGCGAAAGCAAAAGCTGCTCTCAAATACAAAAAGCCGAAGCAAAAAAGCTACAGTTTCTAACTCACTTAAGTAAAGGTGTGTCTATCTGACTTCTCAGAGGCGCACCTTTGCATTTTAGCACCCTTACTCCATCTCTGCTAAATCCCCTTGATAAAAAGCTTCGTTGTTGATAGACTGAAGATTTAAGAAATTATCTCCCCTCCTTAAAGGTCACTATGAGCGATTATTATGAAGTTCTCGGGCTTGCACGTGGCGCGTCGCAAGATGAAATCAAAAAAGCCTACCGCAAAAGCGCACTAAAGTATCATCCCGACCGCAACCAAGACAATCCCGACGCCGAAAAAAAATTCAAACAGATCTCTGAAGCTTACGAAGTGTTAAGTGACGAGAAAAAACGGCAGATCTACGACCAATACGGCGCAGACGCGCTCCGCGGCGGCATGGGAGGCATGGGCGTCGGCGGCGGTGGACACGGCGGCTTTTCATCGATGGAAGAGGCCCTGCGCACCTTTATGAACGCCTTTGGTGGCGGCGGTGGCGGTGGCGGCGGAGGAGAATCGATTTTCGACTCCCTCTTCGGATTTGAATCCGGCTCCGATGATGCAGGCGGTCAACAAGGCTCCAGCAAAAAAATGAACCTCACCATCACTTTTGACGAAGCCATGAAAGGAGTGGAAAAAGAGGTCAATCTCACCAACTACGCCACATGCTCCACCTGTGATGGCCTAGGCGCAAAATCAGCAAGCGGCATCAAAAGATGTTCCCAGTGCCGAGGCTCTGGCCAAGTGATGCAAAGCCGCGGATTCTTTACGATGGCAAGCACCTGCCCCCAATGCCATGGCGGCGGTAAAACGATCTCCGACCCCTGCCCCGATTGCAGAGGCGCCGGCAGAGTAAAGAAAAAGCAACCGCTTACCATCAAGATCCCTCCTGGCGTCGATACAGGAATGCGCCTACGCCTAAGCGGCCACGGCGATGCAGGCGAACGAGGCGGCCCTCCCGGTGATCTCTACGTCTTTATTTCTGTAGAACCCCATTCTCTCTTCCACCGCGATGGCGACGATCTCATTGTCGAGCTCCCCATCGGCTTTGCAGAAGCTGCTCTCGGCTGTAAAAAAGAGCTCCCCACCCCTCTTGGCGGCTCATGCCGCGTATCGATTCCAGAAGGCACACAACACGGAAAAGTATTGCGCGTCAAAGGAGAAGGATCCCCCAATGTCCACGGACAAGGGCGCGGAGATCTTCTCATGAAAGTGATCGTCGAAACACCCGTCGGCCTCAACGAAAAACAAAAAGAACTCCTCACCGCTTTTGGTGAGCTCGAAGGCGAGCAGAACTCTCCTCGAAGACGCGGCTTCCTCGACAAGCTGAAGGTTTTTTTTTCACTTTAAAAAAGTATTTCACAACTCACTAGTGTGTGGAGCCAACCGCTCCACACGCCTCCATCGGACCTGACACCAATAAGAAAAAGAACAGACGGCTCATTTCACAAGTCTTTTACCATCAATTTCTTACGGCTTACACGCCAAAACACCCCCCGTAAAATAGCAAAAAACTTGCTAAAACACCCCCTGTAAAATAGCAGATTTGTTAGAATGAGGAAAAGCCCGGAGGGTACTTATGCGCCGAACGATTGAACCGCTCTTAAGGAAATGGAAGGATCAAAAGAGCCGCCTACCCGTTATTTTACGGGGAGCGCGACAGGTTGGAAAGAGTTTTGTGATAGAGAGATTCGGGAAAGAGAACTTTGAGTCTCTTGTGACATGCAATTTTGAATTTCGCCCTGAGTTAATTAACTGCTTTGACGATTTGGATCCACTGTCTATTTGTACAAAATTGGAAGTCGCATTTAAAACAAGAATTATCCCGGGTAAAACGCTTCTTTTTTTGGACGAAATTCAAAATTGCCCTAAAGCGATTACTGCTTTGCGGTATTTTAAGGAGAAGCTTGCTGAATTACATGTGATTGCTGCCGGGTCATTGTTGGAATTTGCCCTTAACGAGGAACAATTTTCATTTCCAGTTGGACGTGTCCAATTTCTCTATCTAAAACCTCTTTCTTTCTACGAGTATCTCGTGAATCAGAATCATAGCCGACTGGCTGAACTTCTCGACCATGCAAATCTTCAGCAGCCATTGGATCCATTTATTCACAACCAACTTCTCCTTTTGCTTAGAGAGTATTTTCTCATTGGTGGAATGCCATCGTCTGTGAAGTGCTTTTTGGAAACACGCTCACTGCTGGAGTGTCAGACAGTCTTAACAGGATTACTAGCGACCTTTCGTGCCGATTTTCCAAAATACGCAACAAAAGCCCAGCATAAGCATCTACAGATCTTTTTCGAGAAAGCCCCAGCTTTAATTGCCCAACATTTTAAATATACACTGATCAGTCCTGATCATCGTTCTCAAGATCTCAAAATCGCTCTTGAACAGCTGGGCTGGGCTGGGCTCTTGCATAAGGTCTTGGCAACAAGCGCTTCTGGGATTCCAATGCAATTGCATGCGAGGGAAAATAAATTTAAGCTATTATTTTTAGATGGGGGACTTGTCAATTGTGCAAACAAGCTTGATATGCAAACAGCCTGGGAAACAGAATTGCTCCAAATTAATGCCGGTGCTCAAGCGGAACAATTTGTTGGGCAAGAACTCTTGAGTTATGCAGATCCTTATATGGATACACAGCTTTATTATTGGGAACGAGAAGTAAAAAATTCGATGGCAGAAGTGGATTATGTAATTCAAGCTGGCACACAAATTTTACCCATTGAGGTCAAAGCTGGAACGACGGGAAGTCTCAAATCGATGACGCAATTTTTGACAGAAAAAAAAGCTTCATTTGGGATTCGGATCTCACAGCATCCATTATCGTTTCACGATCGAGTGCTATCCGTTCCACTTTACTTAATTAACCAATTACCTCGGCTTATTGCGAGCGTTTGAAAACCAGCTATTTGACCTGCTTTACGGAGTTGTACTGAAGGGCTAAAATCAGTTCCGCTCGGAAAACGCGGCATTCTTGATCAGCTGATTTTTCACTTTGAAAAAGTATTTTAGATTTCGCTAGTGTGTGGGGTTATGACACCCCACGCACGACGCTTACTCCCCTACGTTCCCGAAAAACTCCCGGTCAAGCTTGCACCGGACAAAAAGCTGCTAGATTCCACCCGTCAAGCGCTCAAAGACTACGATGCTCTTCTGAGCCAGGCTGCTTGTCCCAAAGAGCTTTTTTACATTCTAGCGCTGCAAGAGACAATTGCGACAACGCAGCTCAGCACCCATTCGATGCACCTCAATCACTATCTCCGTGCAGCTCTTACCAAAGACACCTCACATCCTGCTGTCGACACCATATCTGATACACTTCTCGCTTTTGAACAAGCGGCAAAAACACTCAAGACCCGCCCTATTTCTAAATCGATCCTCTGTAAGATCCACTCCTCGATCAAAAAGCACACTGCTACCCCGCGGAGCGCGCTGGGAGAATACCGCACGAAACAAAACTGGATTGGTGCCAAAGGCTGCTCTCTTGCTGAAGCGTACTTTCTGCCTCCGTCGCCAAAAGATGTGATCAGATCAATGAAGCAGCTCATCGCTTACGCGCATCGCCCCGCTCAAGACCCCCTGCTGCAGCTCGCGCTCATCGTTGCGCAAATTCTGATCATCCACCCGTTCATGGACGGTAATGGGAGAGTCGCACGGATGAGTATTCCGCTGATTCTATTCACAAGCGGTGTCCTCGCTTCTCCGTATTTTTTTATGAGCAGATATATTCAAAAGCATCGCCTCGATTACCTGCGCACGCTCTATGATATTACAGACGAAGACAACTGGCTAAATTGGGTCCATTTCTTTCTGAAAGGGTTGAAAATTCAAGCGAAACGGGAAGGGAAAAAAGTCGAAAGACTTTTAAAACGTTGGGATCAGGTGGAAGAAAAATTAAAGGGAATCAAAACACCTCTATTACGGAGACGGATTCTGAAATTTCTATTTACACATCCGTTGTTTACATCTCTTGCGCTTCAACAAGCGCTTCATTGCTCTTGCTTAAAAGGGGATCAAATCATCGCTACTTTGCATAAGCTTAAGCTCATCGAGCCCTACAGAACCAAAAAACTTAAAGGCTGGATTTTCCAACCTCTAAGTTAAAGTGAATTAGCAAGCTCTGCACATCCCTTCGCCACCTGTCATGCTTTTTTTCAGCTTAGAGGCAGAAGGTCTTTTTTTCTTAGCTGCAGACTTTCTCTTTACTGCTTTTTTTGCAGGTCTTCTCACTGCTTTTTTAGCAGTTTTTCTCTTAACAACTCTTTTTGTTGCTTTCTTTTTTGCTTTTTTCTTTGCCATGGAAGTTCTCCTTTAATTGCTAAGTTAACAACGCTACCCATTTCGGTTATTGCTGTATCAGTTTTCACATTCTCATTAGTAAATATTTTATTCAATAGGATGTGAAAATATTTTTTACATTCAACTCTATAGCATAGAAAAAATAGGCCTATCCAGGCAAAATAGAGCTTCAAATAAGGTTATTAGATGCAAACTTCTCTTTTCTCTCTTCCTACGATTGCAGATGGGGAAGACAAAAGCTGTCCGTTTAAAAATCGGATCCGCAAAAACTATCAGCATGTGCGCAAGTGGGCAAAACGCACACTGACCAATGCGTTCCGCATCTATGATCGCGATATCAAGGAATACCCTCTTGCCATCGATTTCTACGATGGAAGGTTCTGCGTCCACTTTTTTACGAGCACAAGAGATTCAGATGAGCCATCTCTTGAACTTGAAGATCTTGTTTATGCGACACTGCATGCCTTGTTTAAAGCTTCTCGAGAATCCATCTACTGGCGCACACGGGTAAAACGGGATAAAACGGAACAGTATGAAAAAACGGATGCTTCAAATGAGTTTTTTACTGTTCTGGAATATGGGATCCAATTTCAGGTCAATTTACTCGATTATTTAGACACGGGGCTTTTTCTCGACCATCGAGAAACGCGTCGTCGTGTGGCATTAGCTGCAAAAGATAAGCGTCTGCTTAACCTCTTCTCTTACACATGCGCTTTTAGCGTCCATGCAGCACTTAGCGGTGCTCTTTTCACGAAAAGCGTGGACATGTCCAATACTTACAATGACTGGGGAAGACGCAATTTTGAGCTGAATGGGATCAAAGCGAAGGAGCATCCGATTGTCCGTGCGGATTGTCTTAAATTTTTAGATGAGGCGATTTGCGCAAGAGGATTATATGATCTGATCGTGATCGATCCTCCGACGGTGTCTCGCTCTAAGAAAATGGATCAGATGTTTGATATTCAGCTGGATTACGCGACGCTCATTCACAAAGCACTCAAGCTTCTTGCAAAAGAGGGCACAATTTTCTTTAGCACCAACTCGCGCAAGTTCCGTTTTGATGCGAGTTTATTTCCCTCTTGCAGCATTGAGGACATTTCCTTAAAGACGCTTCCAATCGATTTTCATGATCAGAAGATCCACAGGTGTTGGAAGATATCAAAAAATGAATTCATCCAGAATATCCAATAATATTGGATATTCTGGAATTCTAAGCATGCACGAGATGCTCTAAGCACTTCTTCGGCGTTTATACAGATAAAAGAGCAGGACGGGGGCGATGGTGAGCAGGTTTCCTGCTGCGATCATGAGAACATACTTCACGGGGCTGCCGATGGCGACGTGCTCCGGGGGAAGAAAGCTGACGAAAATGGTGGCGCTGCAGCCGAAAAGACCTAAGAGGCAGGTGGTCCACATGCCGGCGTTGTTAAACGGGATTTTAAAGGCTTTAGGTCTATCAACGTAGCGGTGATGCAGACGAAGGGCGGAGAAAAACATCAGGATATACATGATCATGTAGAGCTCGGTGCTGAGCGCGGTTAAGAACCAATAGAAGGCATTTACGCTGGGCACGAGGAGGAAGAGGAGGCAGAAAAAGCTGACGAGAAGGGCTTGGGCGATCAGGATATTCGATGCGACGCCGTGCTTGTTTTTCTTCATGAAGATTTGGGGTAAAAACCCAAATTCGGCGGCATGGAGCAGGCCTTTTGCAGGAGAGATGAGCCAGTTGATGATCCCGCCTACCGAACCGATGACAATCATGACGGTGAGCACTGGTGTTAACGCGCGCATCCCAAATACATCGAAAAAGTTACTAAACACTTGCATGACGCCTGACACGAGGTTGATGTCTTTTTCTGGGAGGACGAAGGCAATGGCAAGCGAGCCAAACACCATGGTGAAGAGGATGAAGGCGCTCGAGACGAGAATCGCTTTGGGAAAATTGCGCTGAGGATCGCGGATGTCGTTAACATGGACACCTGCGAGCTCGATGCCGAGAAAGGAGGCCATGATCGCGATCAGAGAGATCCAGTTTGTAGAATCGCTTAATGTGGGGATGAGAGTATCGGCATTGACCGTGATCTGGAGAGGTTTGCCGCTGAGCGCCCAGATGATTCCTAAACAGATTAAAAAAATCATGGGGATAATCGTCCCGATAAGGGCGCAGAGGTTATTAATGCGCGCAGAGACGTGCAGCCCTTTTAGGTTCACAAGGGTAATGCCCCAAAAAACAGTGAGGATCACGGCGACAAGATAGGTCTTATTCTGCACGAGATCGGGGTTGACGAGATAGGCGGCGGTTCCTGCAATGAAGGAAAGGATGGTCGGGTACCAGACCATCGTGTTGATCCACTGGAGCCAGATGGCGACCATGGCCCATTTTTCTCCGAAGGCGCGTGATACCCAATGGTAGACTCCTCCTTTTTCAGGAAAGGTGGCTGAGAGTTCAGCTGCGACTAAAGAGGTGGGGATCAAAAAGATGATCGCAGAAAGGACAAAAAAGAAGATCAGCGCGCTGCCAAACAGGGCGGAGGCGGGAAGATTGCGAATGCTGTCGATGGCGGCGACGATAAGAAGAACTAAAGAATAAAAGGGAATCTTACGCGTGCTCATAGAGTTAGGCTTGGGTAGAAAAATTGAGCCAGTTTATAAGAAGCTAGGATTTATTTCTATACATAGCTTGAGCTTTTTTAGCTTCTTTTGCGTGATCAACGAGAGGAGCTGGGTAATTGGGGCATAAAGCATGGTTCTTTGTGAGATACCAACCATGGATCACTTTGGAAGCAAGAGGACTCACTTCGGGAACCCACTTTTTGATATAAAGGCAGTCGGGATCGTATTTTTTGCCTTGAGCCCAGGGATTAAAGATCCGAAAAAAGGGCTGAGCATCGCATCCTGTACTTGCCACCCATTGCCAATTGCCGTTGTTGACGGCGGGGTCATAGTCAATGAGGGTTTGAGCAAAATAGGTCTCCCCCCAACGCCAATTAATATGCAGATCTTTAACAAGAAAACTCGCCGTGATCATCCTCACGCGATTATGCATAAAACCGGTTTCGCGCATTTCACGCATTCCAGCATCGACGATAGGAACCCCTGTCCTCCCCTCGCACCAGAGCTGGAAGTTCTTCCGGTCGCGCTTCCAGACAAGTTGATTAAATTTTTGATGGAACGCTCCTTCAAACACATGGGGAAAATGAAAAGCGACCACAGTAAAAAAATCGCGCCAATACAACGAGCGGATAAGGGGAGCATCGGTGCCGTAGTGTTTTGAAATGGCATGGTAGACTTCTCGAATTGAGCAGGTGCTAAACTTGAGATGAGCCGAAAGGTGTGTCGTTGCGTCCTCAATCGGGTAATCACGGAGGGTTGGGTAGTCTGAAAAAGAGCTCAGCGACTTTAAAATTTTTAGCGCTGCACTTCTGCCTCCTTTTTTCTGGGGAGTGCGATGAGGCAGAACCTTTTGATACAATGAAGAGTCTTTTGCAAAGGATATGGGTCGATCGTAGAATTTGCCCGTCTAGAAGCATTGCGATAGAAAGGTGTAAATATCGTATAGGGTTTTCCATCTGACTTTAGACTCTCATCTGGAGAGTGGAGTAATAGATCGTGAAAGGAGTGAAACGAAACATTGCGCTTTTCGCAGACTTGTTGAATCTGCTCATCTCTTTTGCGACTATAGGGTGTATAGTCGCAATTGAGGACGACGGCGTCGATTTTTAGAGCTTTGATACATTGGGCCACAACGGCTGCTGGAGCCCCATAAAATAGATAAAGCCTGCCCCTCTTCTTTCGAATCTCCTGTTCAAGGTCTTCTAGAGATTCGATCATAAATTGCAAACAATGATCGCTCTTATAGCGATTATGCTCGATTTGCTCTGGAGTAAATATAAAACTCAAGACCACCTCATCGGCATGTTTCAATGCAAACCGAAGAGCAGTGTTATCGTTGAGCCTTAAGTCTCTCCGAAAAATAAATAACGCGCGTTTTATGGCCTTTGCCACAGCATATCCCCGGTGAATCGATTGAGGCATGTCAGATATGTCTTATACCCATTTCTATCTTTTGAAAAGACAATCATGTAATTATTAATGACTTGCCATGAGGTAATCTTTGCGAAAAAGGGCCTTTCCCAAATCTTGTGTCCTAAGTAGGAGTACGCGGCGATCTTGTCTTGAGTTTCGAAGGTGGAAATAATATAGATGCCGTCTTCAACGCATAACATTTTTTCTTGGTCGAAATCGTAATCATGAAATTCTCGTGCTGAGGCAGCTGCGGCAATTGAGAGAAAGAGAGCGAGGATAAGCATTCGGATTTTGTTCATGGAAATCTCCTGGTGTTTGGAAAGTAAGAAGATATTACTCAATGCCATGATTAAAATTCTACTTTTGCACGATTGAGCGGAGGAAACCTTTTTTAAAATTGCGTGAATTGTTATTTTGAAGTACACTTGACCCCATGTTTTTTAATTTCGAGGAGTCCCATGGCTAAGCGTACCGATCTCGCTGACGAATACACCAAGCACTTTGCCCATCCCATCCGCGCATGGATTATCTGGTTTTTAAGCGCTTTTTTTATGTTTTACAAATATGCATTGGAAGTTTCTCCCAGTGTGATGACAAAAACATTGATGAGTACGTTCGAGATTAGCGGGGCTCAACTGGGTAATTTCGCGGCGACCTATTTCTACGCTTATCTGATCATGCAGATTCCGGCGGGACTGCTTCTCGATAAATTCGGTCCGCGTAAAGTAACGACAATCGCGATCGCTCTCTGCGCTTTGGGGGGATTGATCTTTGCACAGGCTGAGACGCTGCTCGTAGCGGGAATTGGCCGTTTTCTAACGGGGGTCGGCGCTGCGTTTGGCGCGGTCAACTGCTTGAAGCTGATTGCTAACTGGTTCCCGTTTAAACATTTTGCTTTTATGACGGGCTTGATGATGACTGTTGGGATGCTGGGCGCCGTCGGTGGACAGGCTCCTCTTTCTGCATTCATCGATGCGCTCGACTGGCGGCTTGCGATGAGTTACATCAGCTACGCTGGGTTTGCACTTGCGGTGCTCTTTGCCATTGTCGTCCGCGATAAGGCTCCTGACCATAAAAGAACAAAACAGATCTCTTCTTCAAAAATGCCGTTGCTCGATGGGTTGATGAAGGTTCTCAAAAATCGTCAGGCGTGGTGGCTGGCCGCCTATAGCGGATTTGCGTTTGCCCCTGTGATGATCTTTGGCGGGCTTTGGGGAGTGTCGTTCATTTCGGAGGCGTACGGCCTAAGCTCAGGGCTTTCCGCGCAGACCGTTTCTTTGATCTTTATCGGCTTTGCTGTAGGCGCCCCTGTTTTTGGTTGGTTTTCTGACTGGATCGGCAGACGCAATGTGGTGATGTTTTGGGGAACTTTGCTCTCAACTATCTGCATTTCGGTTGTGATCTACCTACCCGGCATTTCTCAATTGATGCTGACATCTACGCTCTTTTTGTTTGGGTTTTTCATCAGCAGCTTCCTCCTGTGCTTTACGATGATCCGAGAGATCAGTTTAGCGGCATTGGCAGCAACTGCGATCGGGTTTATGAACGCGTTCGATGCTCTTTTCGGAGCTTTTTCCGATCCGATGACAGGAAAATTTTTAGATATGACTTGGACTGGAAAACTCATCGATGGCGCGCGCATCTTTTCTGTAGAAAATTACAAGGTGGCGTTTCTCACCATTCCGATCTACTTGATCATCTCGCTTGTGCTGATGGCGAAAATTAAGGAAACTTATTGCAAGCAGTCCTCTCCGACTTCTCTGCCTTAGAATTATTCCTTTTATAGACAATTAACTACTGTCTGAATTAAACTTAACCCCTTTTTAATAAAAAGGGGTTAACAATGTCAGTTTCATCTTCAACAAGCAAAAGATTTATCTTGAAACCAAGAGAGTCTTCAGCTCCTTGTTCTTCTCAGCAAACAACTAGTTCCTCTTCTTCGCTAGTGAAAGCATCTTTAGAAAACCAACAGGTCGGACAATCAGCTTCTCCGCGATCGCTTGCGAAGCGCATGACAATTACCCCTGATGTGGACTCTTTGTCTGAGCATTTTGGACGTTTGGAAATTCCGAGCGGCCATGGAAAAAAACAACGCACACGCAAAAGTGCCAGTGATCTCGGCAATTTTTCTGGCATTGAGAGCTTCGATCTCCTCACCTCTTCCTCTTACCCGCAGATCAATAAGGAACGCAATAGTAAAACCGACAGAAGACCTGGTACTTTACCGATTTCGTCTTCTCTGGCATGTTCTAGCACTCCGGTAGAGCCTATCTCGTCTGTTGGCATAGGAAAAAAACAGCGAACCTTAAAGTTTGAGACAGAACCCACGGCGGTGATTCCTTTAAGTGAAGAGGCTGCGTGCTCTACGCCTCCGGAGGAGCCGGTCTCGTCTATTGGCATAGGAAAAAAACAGCGAACCTTAAAGTCTGCGACAGAACCTACGGCGGTGATTCCTTTAAGTGAAGAGGCTGCGTGCTCTACGCCTCCAGAGGAGCCTGTCTCGTCTATTGGCATAGGAAAAAAACAACGCACCTTAAAGTTTGAGACAGAACCTACGGCGGTGATTCCTTTAAGTGAAGAGGCTGCGTGCTCTACGCCTCCGGAGGAGCCTGTCTCGTCTATTGGCATAGGGAAAAAACAACGCACCCTTAAGTCTAAAATAGAACCTACAGCGAGCCTTCCTTTGTTTGATGAAGTAACAACGAGCTCCTCTTCTAGCTCTTCATCCTCAATAACGGCTACAAACTCAACAGTAACCGCATTAACTCCTGCGGATCTTTTTGCGCGTGAGGCGAGAAGAAAAATGCTCGAGCGGCATTACAGCGCGGCAACAGCAGATTTCCAAACTGCTTTTCAGACTTATTTAAGTGAAAAAGACCTGCATTTTCCAGATCCAACAACAAACTTCTCCACTTGCAACCTGTCTGATTATGTTCCCCCTCATGTGTTAAAAGACGCTGGGTTTACCTACTTTAAGTTAAATGCATTTGAAGCCTCTTCCAGGTTCTATGTTCAGACTGTTCGGGCTTATAAAAAGCGCCAAGAATGTTGTCCTCCTAAAGTATTTGGAATGGCGGGGTTAAGCCAGCTTGAAGCGGGACAAATCGAAAATGCGTATGAGTATTTCGAAATGGCTGGGAAACAGCCTCTTTTAGTCCCTGGATGGATATGGGCAAGAGCTGCCCACCGGTTTCTTGAGATGAGTCGTTATGCAGAGGTTTCCGGTTTTAGCGCACGGGCCAAAAACTCGTACGAATTCCAAAAGAAAAAGCTTCCTTTAGAGTATTGGGAGGTTGCGATCACAGGGGCGATAAAGCTTGGGCTACATTCCACTGTCATTGAACTTGTCGAAAGAGGGTTATTCGCTTTTCGTTGCGCGGGGAAAAAACCTCCGCAATCCTTTTTTATAGCGGGGATCCATGCGTATCTCTGCATTGAGGATATTCAAAAAGCCTTTGAATTGTCTAATCTTTCCGTGCAACATCTCTAATTTATGAGAGTAGTATATGCCAACTCTTCATGGAATACATGCACATGCAGGACACACGTGGTGTCCTGCTTTCATTTATCGGACATTGGACTGTGTCTCTGAAACGATCAATGCCATTTGGTGCCGGATACGCGATGCATGCTCTGGATCGCCAGCCTAAGCTTCCCACAGAGTCAATTTAAATGCATTAGATGGGCGAGGGTTATCGCCGTTCCTTGTCGCTGCATATAAAGGTAATTTCGCAGTCTATGAGAGGCTCATTTTTTCTGGCGTCGATCGCACGTTGAAAGACCGCTTTGGCAGAACGGCTGAAGAGGTTCTTAAACTTAAGTGCGCTGAGATCTATCGGGACAAATGCTGTCTTTTCCGCTGGTTTTCTTCACCTAATTCCCCTGCTTTAGCGCTTAAGCCTTTTATAGTGGATACGTTAATCCGAAACATTGGCAGCTAAGGTAACTCAATCGGCAATTTCTTGGGCACTCGTTGCAAAGACTGATTGCGCGAGCGAGAGGCTGTTTTTTTTGAATTGCCTCTGGCGTAAACGAGCTGATTGCGTCGGAAATAGCTGTCATCGATGAAGTCAAAGAAGAAAAAGTAATCGCTAGCGAGGTTAAAGAAGGAGGAGTCTACCCCGGGAACTGCAAATGGGAATGGGGGAATTTTTCTACGTCCTCCCGCTGATGGGGGAGGAACAGGAGGAAGGATGCAATCTTTGATTACAATGCCATTAAAGATAATTGTGCAGGGCGGATTCGAGGGGATTGCGTGCACGGTGTTGTCAAATGAGGATCCATTGATATCGGCAAGGCTATTGGCGTGCCCATCAGCACCGACAAAGATCTGGTTAGTTGTGTTCACATTGATAGGGCTTGTAAGCGAGCCGACATCACCGCCTAGCGCGTTTAAGAAGGCGGTGTTCGTAGAGTTGATCACGGCGGCATTATTGGCGTTCATAATGGTGCTATCGGAGAGAAGATCCGTGTTCACAACCACGATCGTTCCTGCCAAATCAATACTTCCTGCTGTAATAAAGAAGTCGTTGATGGTTCCGCCTCCATTGACCTTGTTGAGGTGCGCTGCTCCGCTTCCCGTATCGACAATGATATTTTCAAAGAGAGAACCTTCGATGTCTGTGAAGGAGAATGCGCCGTTATTGGTCTGAATGTTTAAATCGCTATGGGCTGAGAGCTGAACAATCCCGTTCGCAAAGTTAATCGGACCTCCAAAGGAGGTCATATTGACTTGGCTTCCCGAAATGAAGTTAATGTTGCCACCTGCGGAATAGAATTGGCTTCCGGAATAAAAGACGTTGCCGAGGTTGATGTCGTTTGTTGCGTTCAAGGTGAGAGCGCCTGACACGCCAGGCACAATATTACCCACTCCATTCAGGCTGATATTATTTGCGTTTGTGACTGTAAAATCTGCCAGTGGAACCTCATCGCCTAGGATGTGATTCACCACGACATCGCCCGTTCCCGCCTGAATGGTCAAATCAAATGGGCCATCGGCATCATCGAGGAAGGTGACATTCCCAGCTCCTAGCCCTGTATCGATGAGGAAGTTTCCAGTTAGAACGACATCTTCTTGGATGGTGACATTTTGATTGTTCGTCGTGAGCGATCCGCCGATCATCATGTCGCCATTTCCGGTCTTATTAAATGGCCCATCGAGGCTAATCACTTGCGTGGAAGAAAAGGTCGCTGAGCCCGAAACATCCAGGTTCATTGGACCCAGATTCGTTGTCGTAATCGGGCCTTGGAATTGGAACAGATTTCCGGAGAGGGTGATTCCTAAAGCACCTGTTGTGGTGATGGAACTCGTGAATGAGGTAAGATCCGTAACTCCTGAGATATTAATCACACCGACATTGAGTGCTGCTGCAGTCAGGTTGAGTGCACTGTTAACTTGAAGAAGTGTTAGCCCGCTCACCGTCCCATTAAAGTGGATGCTTCCAAACCCACCATTGATCGTTAAAGATTGAGCGCCGCTCAATGTATTTAAAAAGGTAAGGTCACCAAGTGCAACACCGACATCAAGCACGATCGGGTTTGTATTGCATAGGGTAACCGGTGAGGTGAAAAGGATCGAGCCTGTGCTGGCGGTAATGTCGTCACACAGGGAGACGGTGCCTGTGCCGAGTTGAGAGAAGCCGCCTCCTAAAATGAAAGGCGCTCCCATGTCGATGGCAAGCGAGGCTCCCACGCCAGAAAGTGTGATGTGAGCAGGTCCAGTACCTCCTGTATTAACAGGCGCTGTAAACTCAAACTGGGTGCCGCTTAACACAATCCCCGCATTCAGCGTCGTGGTCAATGCATCGAAGGTGGTCAGACCTGTTCCTGCGAGCTGGCTGATCGATCCCGAAAAGATTGCTTGTGTGGTGACGTTATGTGCATTGTTGATGGTTAATGTGGTAATAGGAGTCGAGGCTCCGATGTCCGCCTGAATCAAGATATCTCCATCTGCTCCGGCATCGAGCACGAGGTCTTGGGCTCCGTCGATGGCGCTCACAATTGTGATATCTGCTCCTCCGTCGCTGTTTAAGGTCGTAGATCCGGTCAAGGTGATCGAGTTATTGAACGTAATCATTTGATCGTTTGCGTGCACTAGGCCGGAAAGAGAAACAGCGCCAGTGCCACTTTCAGAGAAGGGTCCTGAGAGCAGGGTTGAGGCGCCCGCGTTGAGTGTTAAAAGTCCTGAGTGGGAGATTACGCACGGTCCGCCATTCGTGGAGATCAAGGATCCTGTTAAGTTAAAGATGTGCCCTGTTAAATGAATTCCTCCCACGCCATTTGTAGTCAGATTGCCAATCATCGTGGTGGTTCCTGTGACAGTCGCAGCGGACTGGGTAATCGAGAGCGCACTAATAGAAAGGGTGTCGATGTTATTCGCTGTGGTAAACGTGAGTGCACCAAGCGGTGTTGTGGCCCCTGCTGTGCCTAACCAGGAGATATTGGCATTGCCTGGATTGAGTGTTGCACCGCCCGGGCCATTGAGAGCAGCATTAAAGGTCATCGGTTGATTGGTGGTGAGAAGGCTGGGCGTCCCTGAGAAGGAAGCGGGTCCAACAAACGAAATGGTGCTTGTGTTACTAGTGATGTTGGCTCCGATGACAGAGAGGCCGGTTCCATTTGTTTGAGTAAAGGCGCCGTCGGCAACGCAAGCTGCAGAGAGAGTGAGTTGCCCTGAATTGGAGATCGTGATTGGGCCGGCGGAGCTTGTCGTGATGGGACCGTTCACTGTAAAAGCGGATCCTGAAAGGACAGCGCCTCCGGCTCCTAACGTCGTTGTTCCTGAGAATGTCGTGGTTCCTAGAGGTGTCGCAGCCGTTTGAGTGATTCCTGATGCCGTCAGGTTTTGTTGAATGAGGACATTATTGGCTAATTGAACGGTGATGGCTCCTAACGGAGTGCCGCCGACTGTCTGCTGGAAGATGATGTTTGCAGTACCGCTATTTAAGATAAGGCTCTGGGTGCCAGAGAGGGTATTCTGAAAGGTGATCGAGCCGGCTCCCGCCCCTGTGCTCAAGGTTGTCGTCCCCGCGAGTGTCACAGCTCCGCTAAAGCTAATGGGAGCGTTTGTCGTAATGATCGTACGGCTTAAACTGACGGGTCCGGTGCCGCCTTGAGAAAAACTTCCGGCAGAGTTGATCGTGCCGACTGCTGTACTGGTAAACGTTCCGCCATTATTGTTATTGACGATGATGTTACCGCTACCCGCTGTTGTCCAATTAGCCCCACGGATGAAGTTAGTTCCGGTTAGGTTAATCCCGCCGCTTGCATTCATATCGATGTTGCCGCTTAAGGTCGTGGTCCCTGTTACCGTGGCGCCATTTTGAATGAGAGCGCCGGCTCTGATATTTCCTGCATTGACATCGGCAGCCGAGACAATCGTCAGGGTTCCCAATCTTGTGTTTGTCCCCACAGAAGCCATAAAGGTGATATCGCCTGTTCCTGCGGTTAACGAGAGATTATTCGAGCCGTCTAGTGTGCTTATAAAGATAATGTTTCCGGCTCCAGGGCCTGTGCTGAGGATTGAGGAAACAGCAACTGTCACAGCACTTGTAAAGGTGATGTCTTGATTATTGGTTTGGACGGTTCCGCCAATAAGCACGGGTCCTGTACCGTTTTGTAAAAAGAAGCCATCTAGCGTTACTGTAAGCAAACTGGTTCCTGTCACAAATCCAGAGTTGGTAATCGTAAACGGTCCGCCGTTGGTCGTCGTGATTGTCCCGGCATTCGTAATGAAATTATTCCCTACGACTGTGATCCCTCCCACTCCATTCGTAAAGACAGCTCCATCTAAAGTGACAGTCCCCGTAGAATTCTGAAGGTGAATCTCATTGGCGGAAATCTGAGTAAAGTCCAGATTATGGTTATTTGTTACTGTGAGTATGCCAATGGGATTTAGAACGGTTCCCACCGTGGCATTGAAAGCCACATCGCCATTGCCCGACGCCAGAGTGAGAGCTCCCGTCCCCGTTATGCCACCGTTAAATGTAATCGACTGCCCTGCGACGGAGGTATCGATAGAAGGAAGAGCTCCGATTAAGTTGACGGCACCGTCGATTGAAACTGGCTGGCCTGCTGTGATCGTACCGGCAAAATCGACGGAGCCTCCTACTTGCGTAAACGCGCCGGAGAGGTTAGCAGCAAGTGTTGCATCGAGGGTCAGTGTCCCGCTGTTTCCGATAATAAGAGAGCCGTTCATAAATGTGTTGAACGTGTCCTTCAGAACAAAGTTGGTGCCTCCTAATTGAACTCCCACCACACTGATCACGTTTGTCGGGCCATTCAAGGTGGTTGTCCCCGTTCCGCTGAGCTGCAACAACGCATCGACGGTCAGGGCATTCGCATTGACATCGCCTGCAGAGTCGATTTCTAGACTGCTCAAAGGTTGCATACTTCCGACGGCCTGATTGAAATCAATTGTGCCCGATCCTGCAACAAGAGTAAGTCCACGCGTATCAGCCACATCCCCATCCAGAAGATCGTTAAAAGTGATATTGCCGCCTGATGAGGTGAAGACATTGGTGGCTGTCAACACCACGGCTGTCGGGAAAGATATGGGGTTATTGGTCGTGGTGATATCGCCGTTTGCAAAAAGAGTTCCCGTCGGAGCCAAAGTCAGGGCATTGGAGACAATGTCGCTATTTAAGGTCACCGTAGATCCGCTAATTGAGGTCGAGGCAAATTCTGTATTGCCCGCTGTGCCAATTGCTCCAACCTGTAGGGTTCCTGCTCCTGAGTTCATGATGAGGGTGCGTAAGCTGGTAGATCCCGCATGCACAGTCCCGACGGAAAGTGCGCCGCCTGTGGTATTGAGGGTTAAATTGGTCGATGTTCCCAATTGAATCGGCGCAGTATTAAAGCTGAGAGCGCCTCCATTGGAGTTAAAGGTGGTAAGAGCCCCGGCGCTCATCAAGAATTGCGCGTTTGCTTGTGTTGTATAGCTCTGAATATGGGCGTTGTAGGTCGTGCCTGTGAAATTAATCGTGTTTCCAGCGGTTAATGTAACAGTTCCTGTGACACCTTGGGATACTGCGCCGATGTTGGTTAGAGTGATGTTGTGACCGGTCAAGGTCAAATTATTCAGAGGCATGCGCAAGGGATTGGCTCCCACGGCCTGACTTAAAGTAATGTTACCCACCCCTGCCTGAACAGTTAAGCTCTGTGTGCCGCCGACTGTATCGATGGTATTGGAAAGGGTCACATTTCCACCGATAGCTCCACTATTTAAGATCGCATTCCCACCTAACACGAGTTTCGCTGCAAAAGAGATCGGCGCATTGTTAGTGGTGATTGTTCCTGCAAGACCTACTGTCCCTGTGCCATTTTGGGTAAACGGACCGTCAATGGTTGTCGTATTGCCTGCAACGCCTGTAATTGTTCCCGTAGGCGCAATCGTGATGACCACAGGGCCCGTATTGAGGGTTGTGAGGTTGCCGTGGCGGAAGAAGTTGGTTCCCGTCACATTGACGCCTGTAGGACCTGTTGTGATTAAGTTGGCTGCAGTCATTACAGTCCCAACGAAAGAGGTCCCGCCGCCAGCTAATCTTGTAAATGAGTCTGCTGTGATGTCTGCAGTCAAAGTCGTATCGAAATTGTTAATGATGGTGATTGCACCAATCGGAACGCTGCCTCCTACGATCCCATGAACAAAAATATTCCCCGTGGAGCCTGAATCCATCGTGATCGGGAAGAATCCATCCACTGTCATTGTACTTGCAAATGTAATGCTTCCATTACCGGCGCTTGTATTGAAGGAGACAGGTCCTGTCAGGATGGTGGGTGAGCTAAGAGAGATCGATGAACCGGCTCCTGTTGTGACAAGAGTGCCGGCTAAGAGCATGCTATGCAGCCCTCCCATACCGGTCTGTGTAATGTTGCCAGCAACGGTGAGTGTTTTATTCGGGCTAATGGTGAGAAGAGCCGTGTTTGTGACTGACAATGGCCCGCCACCTGTTGTTGTGACATTTCCTAAGAAGGAGATGTTGCTGCCCGTGAGACTGATGCCGCTCATGCCGCTTGTTGCCACATCATTGTTGAAGAGGGTAGTTCCCGTCCCTGCAGTCTGTGTAAGGGAAACGGCTCTTACCGCTTGCATAGTGAGGTTATGCGCATTTGTAATGCTCACGGCTCCCAATGAAAACAGCGGTGAGATGCCGGCATTGAACTGAAAGGTGATATCCCCTGTTCCTGGATTTAGGGTGAGGTTGCCTGTGTCAATTGCCGTATTGCCTGACACCGTATTATGGAAGGTGATCGGCTGATTTGCAGCGCTGCTATCTAAGGAAGCAAGGGTACCGGATGTTTTCAAGGCTCCTAAAAAGTCGATGGCGCCTGTCGTTGTCGTCACCGTTCCAGCGATTAGGGTCGAGGTTGAGCCTCCGGTTCCGATCTGTTGGAAGGCGTTGTTCGCGCTGATGGCAGAAGTTGCAGCGATGGTTAATAACTGAGAATTATTGATGCTGATCGAGCCTGCAGCTGTGGTGGTGACATTCGCATTAAAAGTGAAGTTGTTGCCAACTAGGGTGATTCCCGAAGCGGTATTGGTATCGACAATGCCATTGAAGGTCGTGGTCCCACTTCCTGCGTGCTGAGAGATCGATGCGGCTTTCACTATGCCTTGGGCATTCACATCGGTGGCTGATTGGATGATTAAATTGCCGAGGCGCGCTGAATTTCCGACATTAGCATTGAAGGCGATGACTCCTCCATCGGCGACGAGGGTCAGATCTTGAGAGCCATCGATCGTGCTACTCATTCCAAAAGTGATATTATTGCCCACGGGGCCTGTTTTCAGCAGGATCGGAGACATTGCCGGAGCAAACAAGGTGATCGGACCTGCAAAGCTGAGCGAGGAGTTGACCGGTTGGATGTTTGCGCTTAAGTGAACTGCTCCTGCGCCCGTCTGAGAGAAGGGGCCGCCTGAGTCGATGTTCGCAGCGATTGTTAAGACTAGAGCATTGTCAAATGTGACAGGACCTGGTGCTGCTGTCAGAATCGTTCCGTTTTGCGTGATTGTCTGGCCTGTGATGCTGACCCCGGCGCTTCCTGTCGTGGTAAGAGCGCCACTGAGGGTTGTCGTTCCTGTGCTGCTCACTTGAGTGAGTGATGCAGCATTAACGAGAGGGTAGGTGACGTCAGCGACACTGTGTACCGTGAAATTGCCGAGTGCAGTTGATCCGCCAATATCTCCGTTGAGTACAATGTTTCCCGCACCGGCAGTTAGATCCAAGGAAAAAGCATGGTCCACAGTGTCTAATGTCAAGATGCCGCCGTTGGAGTTGAGGATGGCAGCGCCGGTGAGAGTGATCGGGCTATTAAAAGTCAGGGTATGGGAACTCACCGTTCCCGCAAGATTGACAAGGCCTCCCACGCCACTTTCTGTAAATGATCCGTCGATCAAAGTCGAGCTTCCCGCTGTAAGCGCGAGCAGATCTGTGTGACTAATGAGTACAGTTCCCCCGCTTCCGAGTTCAGTGATCAGATTTCCTGCAATGGTGAAGTCGACACCGGTCAAGCTGATTCCTGCCATGAGAGAAGTGGAGAGATCCCCTGTGATCGTAGTGATCCCTGTCCCTGCCGTCTGTGTAATAGAAGCTGCTGCGATCCCGGATGTCGTCAGATTTTCTGCACTCACAACCTGGAACGCACCAATTGGTGTCATGCTTCCAATCGCTCCCACTAAGATATTTCCTGCTCCCGCGGCAAGCGTCAACGCATTTGTATGCAGCATCGTGTCGTTGACGGTCGAGCTGAAGGTGATATTCGCATCATTAGTGGAGGAGTCTAAATTTGTGGCTCCCTGCAAGGTTGCAGCTCCGAGGAAGGAGATAGCTCCCCCTGCTGTAATGGATCCAGCGAGGACATTCGTCCCGGTTCCGTTTTGAGTGAATGCTCCTGCAGGCGTGAGGTTTGCCAAAGTGCCCAGAGTGAAGATTCCCGGGGTTTGATTCGTTACGACAATCGGTGCATTCGTACTCGTGGTGAGCATCGTGTTGTTGATCGAGAGGTTATTCCCTGTAAACTGGAGTCCTGTGGGGCCGCTGAGATCGACAGGGCCATTAAGTGTGGTGGTGCCAGTTCCTGCTAGCTGAATATAATCGAGGGATTTGACAGAAGAGGTCATCAGAGAATGATTCACATCATGCGCTGAAATGATCGCAATCTGCCCTAAACGCGTGCCGCTTCCAATCGCACCGCTCAAGGTAATATCCCCTGTTCCTGCAGCGAGAGTCAAGTTTTGCGCACCTGCAACGGTACCGTCGATTGTATTCGTAAAGGAGATGTCGCCACCTGTGGGATTTGCGGTGGTAATGTCCAAGCTCCCATTCAATGTAGTCGCGCTTGCGAATGAAACTCCCGCATTTTGAGTCAATACGACTCCACCGATCGAGACAGTGCCCCCAACGCCGCTTTCAGAGAACATTCCATCGGTATTAAAGCTGCTACCAGATGTCACGGTCAGAGCACCCGTATGTGACAGTGCTATGGGTCCACCGCTTGCTGTCGAAAACGCACCTTCTAAGCTGATGGCAGGTGATGTGATGCTAATGCCGCCTGAATCCGTGGTTGTCAGGCCCGCGTCAAAGGTCGCAGTTCCGGTTCCTGCTGTCTCAGAAAATGTTCCCACACTCATCGTGCTAGCAACAGTGACATTGATTGCTTGGTCAATGCTAATCGATGTTAAGGGAGCTGTCCCTCCCACAGGACCTGCAAACGTCACAGAACCTGTACAAGCACCAAAATTAATCGCAAGCACGCCTCCGCCGACATCGGCATTCACCGCTTGGTTAAAGATGACATCTCCATTAACTCCACACGAAAAGGTCACTGTTCCATTAATAAAAACAGGCTGGGTATAAGTCGCAGGAATTGTTTGGGGCCCAGTAAGGGTTGTACTTGTTGGGCTATTCACAGTCAGGCTTGTTGCAAAGACATTTGTGGCTAAAACGGGTGTGGGTGTAAACATGCTCGCTGTTAAAACAACATTATTTAGGTCCTGACCCATCGCTCCAATTTGGGTGAACGTGTAAGCCCCCGTAAAGGCGTCCGCTGTAAAGTTAAAGCCGGTACCGAGCAGGTTGCCCATGGAAATATTTCCCCCGTTGCTCAAGAGAGAAAGGGCTCCGGCATTTAGCTGAATTGTTCCTGTATTGAAGGTAATGGGGGAGCCTGCCGTGGAAATGGTCGTATTGGCGACGTTCATGTTGAAATTCGTTCCGGCGGTGTAGATCTGAGTGGCGGCGTGGTAAGTTGTTCCTGTGAAGGCGATGTTGGTGGCAGCGGTCAGGGTGGTGGTGCCAGTAGCACCCTGGCCGGCATTGCCCAACGCATTCCAGCTGATATTGCCTGCGGTGATGGTAAGGTTGTTGAGAGGAGTCGGAGTCCCGATAGTGCTATCGAGTGTAACTGTTCCAGCCCCTGTCAATAACGAGAGGTTAAAGCCAACGGAAAGTGGATTCACAGTTCCTGTGATGTGGATATTGCCCGCTCCGCCTGAGGTCGTCAGCGTTATCGAAGCAGTGGGACTGACATTTCCCGTGATCGTGATCGCACCACCTGCGGTCGTAATATTGCCGCCAAGATGGACAATCCCCGTCTCTTGAACCGTAGTGGTCGTTTGCACCGAGCTAGGTTGGAAAATATTGCTTCCCGTTACGCTCAAGCAATTTAAAGGCCCTGCCATCCCCGCTCCAAGGGCAGCGTCGATATTGACATCACCTACGCCGGCAGTCAGCGTTAAGCAGAAGGCTCCGTCGACCGTATTGATCAAGTGGACATTAGCACCTGCTGACATCCCGCCGTTCGTAGAATCTAGCGTTGCATCATGTGTCAAGGTGATCGGATCAGCAAAGGTGATTGTATCGCTAGTCGTTGTGATCGTAGCTCCCAGTGAAACAGCGCCGCCGCCGCTTTCGCTAAAATTACCTGTAAGCGCATGGGTCGTGAAGGGCATGGTGAGCGAGCCTGTATGGACGATGCTAAAGCCTCCATTACCTGTGGTGGTCACGGCTTGATCAAATTCGAATTGTGTGCCGGTTAAGGAAATACCCGCTGCACCGCTTGTCGTTACAGTACTTTGAAAGCGAGTAAGTCCTGAGCCTGCCGTCTGTGTAATTGCTACAGCCGAGATCGAGGCCATTGCTGCACTTGTAATGTTGTTTGCGCTTTGGAAGATAATGAGGTCTAAAGGATTCATACCCCCTATAGCCCCATTCAGTGAGATGCTGCCCGCTCCTGCGGCTAAAGTTAAATCTCGCGGTGTTGCATCACTATTTACAGTATTGGAAAGTGTTAATGCTCCTCCTCCTGAATTCAAACTCACATCGCCGATTAATGTGATTGCTCCTGCAATTTGCAGCGTTCCTGTTGTTGTGATATTTGAGCCTAAGGAAACAGTTCCACCCACTCCGGACTGAATGAATGTGCTGCTCGAAAGGATAGGCGATAAAGACGCTATAGTGAGGAGGCCGGTGTTGGAAATGGCAATCGCCCCTGCGTTCGTCGTTACATTATTGTTAATATTAATGATGTTACCAGTGATGCTAATCGCACCTGTCGTCGTCTCTAACAGTCCATTGAAGGTCGTCGTTCCCACAGCTGTTGTGGCAAAAGGACCTGCGACCGTTAGGTTATTTTGGAAAGTCGCGTTGTTAGCACTTACCAGGGTGAATGCAGTCAGTGGTGTCGTGGCTCCGCTCGTGCCCGTCAGCGTGAAACTTCCTCCTCCGGCTGTTACGGTCATCGTGTGAGCGCCATCGAGAGAACCGCTCAAAGTGATTGTATTGCCCCCTGTACTCGTATTCAAAGAGCCGTTAGCTGTCAGTGTAATCGGAGCAGCAAAACTGATCGTGCCGTTTGTCGTAGTCATCGCAGCGCCATAAGAAATCGCTCCAGCGCCTAGTTGCTGGAAGTTGCCTGCGATATTGAGCGACGTCCCATTGGCGAAGGTTATCGAGCCCGTATTGGTAATATTCATCGGGCCTGTGCCCGTTGTCGTCACATTGTTAAAGTTCATCTGGTTACCCGAGAGCACAATCCCGCTCATTGCTGAGGTAGTCAGTGTTCCGCCGAAGGTCGCAATGCCGCCCATCGGTGTTGAAGTGGCAATAGAGGTTGCTCTTACAGCAGCCGTCGTGATGTTATCACAGCTTGTGATGGTCAATGGGCCAATTGTCGTCGTCCCGCCCACAGCACTGCTCACTGTGATGTCTCCTCCCCCAGCAGTCAGAGTCAAGGACTCCGTCCCAGCAAAGCCGTTCACCGTATTGCTTAAGATGATGTTTTGAGACGCATTGCTGCTGTCGAGTACTGAGGTACTGAGAAGTGTGATCGCGCTTGTGAATGAGATCGGCCCATTAAAAGTGGTGATGGTCCCTGCAAAGTTGACAGGACCCGTTCCATTTTGGATATACGAGCCGTCAATCGAGGTCGTATTAATCATCGTCCCCGTGAGGAGTCCTGAGTTGGTGACCGTCAAAGAACCGCCATTCGTGGTCGTAATGGCCCCTGTCCGCGTAAAGTTCGTGCCAATCATGGTGATCCCAGCAGGGCCATTCGTATCAAAATTTCCAACAAGAGCACTTGTGCCAGAGCCTGCGAGCTGAGTGATCGATGCGGCGGTCATGTCTTGAACCGTGACATTGCGCGCACTATTGACGGTGATGGCTCCTACGCGGGTTCCCATCCCGATCGCCCCCGTAACAGAAATATCTCCGCCTCCAGCTGTCAGAGTAAAAGGTTGATTTCCATTGACCGTGACCAAATTAATCGCAGCTGTATTGGGCGCTCCAGCTCCCATGCTCAAGGTCACAGGAGAATTTAATGTGATAGCGCCTGTGAATGAGAGGCTAGCGCCATTGGTGATCACAGAGCCGCCCAAAGAAACTGTTCCCATTCCCAATTGACTAAAGGCGCCATCGGAGGTGAGCGCTTTACCAGCCGTTGTCGTTAGGACTGGTGTCGTCAGAGTGATTGGGCCTGTGCTCAGCGCGGCTGTTGTCGCATTGCCTGAGAAAGTGATCGCATTGCTCGTCAAAACAATGCCCCCTGAGGCTGTTGTATTGAGATTTCCCTGGAACAAAGTGGTTCCAGCTCCGGCCGATTGAAGAATGGAGGTTGCACTCACATCTTGCGTTGTCCAATTGCGCACACTTGTCACTGTTACGGTTCCGAGAGAGGTCGCATTAGCAAAGAATGTGACATCTCCCATCGTGCCAGAGAGCAAGGTGAGGTTACCCGGGCCTGTAATGGTGTTGGTGAAGTTGATGTTTTGGTTTGCTACGGCGGTGTTTAGAGTGGCTGTGTTTAACGCTGGGATCGAGACGGCTCCCTGAAACTGGATCACCCCGCCTGCCGTAATGGAATTGGACAGGCTGACAGCGCCGGTTCCATTTTGAGTAAAGGTCGTATCGATATTCCCTGTGGCGCCAGATCCAAATGTCGCAGTGCCCGAATTGGTCAAAAGGAAAGCACCCGTACTCGCTGCCTGAGTGGTGAATGTGCCATTAATGGCAAAGTTAGTTCCGGTTAACGTAATGCCAGAGGCTCCCGTTGCGGTTAACGCTCCGCTAAATGTAGAGAGGCCAGCGCCTGTTTGTTGCGAGATGGCTCCTGCTGTGATTGCTTGAGCATTCACATTGTTCGCATGGGTAATCGTGACAGATGTGAGCGGAACCATGGATGTTCCCACTGCACCACTGAGCGTTGTATTGCCTCCATCGCTATCTAAGGTCAGATTAAAGGCACCTTGGATCGTTTGACTGATGAGAATATTGCCCGTTCCGACTCCCGTATCTAAAACCACATCGCCCATGAGTGTGATCGGCCGAGCAAAAGTGATATTATCTGATGTTGTTGTAATCGATCCAGCAAGCTGAACTGCGCCCGTGCCGTTTTGGGTAAAGGCACCCTGTAAAAGAATGGCCCCCGCTGCGGTACTGGTAAATAATCCCCCATTATTCGTTATGGTTAACGGTCCACCATTGAGAGTTGTGATCGCAGCTCCGCGTGTGATGGTCGTATTCGATACAACGATGCCGGCTGCCCCTGAGGTCGAGAGAGCCCCATTAAATAGTGTCGTACCATTCCCCGTCGTTTGGGCAATCGATGCGGCTATCACCGCCTGGGTCGTCACGTTCATTGCACTATTGATTGTGATCGCACCGAGCGCTGTGATCGATCCGACATCTCCAGAAAAGGAAATGCTTCCTGCGGTTCCTGCCGTTAAATCAAAGGGCGCTGTTCCATCCACCGTGCTCATAAAGGTAATGTCGTTGCCGGTCGTCATCCCGCCGCCTGTCGTATCAAACTGAGCGTTGCCGAAAATGGTCATCGCGCTGGTAATTAGGATGTCTCCGGTGTGGGTCGTGATCGAGCCTGTTTGGAAATAGGGACCCGTTCCGGTTTGGTGGAAGAATCCGTCAATATCTGCCGGCTGCGGATTTGTTCCTGTGATCGTGCCCGAGTTGTTTATGGTCACGTTCCCGCCATTGGTTGTTGTAATCGAGCCATTGCTGACGAAGTTATTGCCAGTGACCGTGATGTCTCCCGTATCGGTGTTGACATTTCCAAACGTGATCGTTCCCGTTCCATTCGTCAAATTAATCGACGTAGCTGTGAGTCCTTGTAAAGTGACGTTTTGTGCATTCACAACAGAAAAGGCATCCAAACGCGTTAAGGAGCCAACATCGGCTGCACAGATAATGCTGCTTGCCCCCGCATCCATCGATAGATCGAATGCACCATCGACCGTGTTTAAGAAGGTGATTGTTTTATTTGTCGCAGAGGTATTGATCGAGGTATTTCCGGTCAAGGTCACAATCCCTTGAAATAGGACACTATCCATCGATGAAATTGAATCGGCAAGATGGACGGGCGCCGTCAAACCGATTTGATTAAAGGCGCCAGCTATGGTCAAGGTCGCAGCTACAGGAAGATTGAGAAGACCGGTGTTTGACACCGTCATTCCTCCTCCTCCTGTGGTCGTTACCGTGTTATTAAAAGTAAACGCAGCGCCCGTTAAGCTGATTCCCAACACATCGGTCGTAGTTACAACGCCGTTAAATGTTGAGGTGCCGGTTCCACTGCTTTGAGTTAAACTGCCGACGGAGAGCCCCGCTGCAGTCACGTTGGCAGCAGAAGTGATGGTCAAGGCCGCTAATGGAGTTGTTCCGACCGCTCCTGTGAAGGTGATACTCCCCGCTCCTGCAGCAAGAGTAAGATTGCGTGCAAGAACTCCATCTCCATCCAACGTGCTTTGGAACTGGATATTTCCGCCAGCTGTTGTCAATGTGGCGCTCACCACATTATCCCGGATAACGGCAACAGGGAAGTTAAGCGTCGTGTTCGAGGTCGTAATATCGCCGCCTAAGAAAATTTGATGAGGAGCTGTTGTAGAGAAGAGCACGGTATTCGAGGTGATGTTGCCTTCTAAATGGAGGTCTCCCCCTGTGAGCGATAGGGAACTAAACTCCCCATTCCCTGTGGTCCCGACATTGGCCACCTGGATCACACCTGAGGCTCCAGCATTGATGGTCGCCGTCCGCAAAGATCCCGCTGCCGCATGCAAATCGGAAAGGGTAATTGTCCCTAGAGCAGAATTAATCGCGAGGTTTGTTGTTGCACTAAGGGTTGTCGAGGTTGCCGTGAAGGTGATCGGATTGGCATGTGTCGTAAATGTGGTCAGGGCGCCCCCTTGAGCCACAATGGTATTCCCAGCATATACTTGCGTGTTGGCATTATAGGTTGTTCCTGTAAAGGTCAAGGCTGCAGTAGCTGTCAAGTTTGTGCTGCCGTTAACTCCTACAGAGGCCCCTCCAAGATTGGCAAGTGTGATGTTCTGCCCGCCTACTGTCAATGAAGAGAGAGGCGTTGCGCCAATTGTCCCTGCAAAAGTAACAGAGCCCGTTCCTCCAGTAATCACCAGAGCGTGAGTTCCTCCTACTGTGCTCGAAAACGTCACATCTCCCACTCCAACGCCTGTATCTAATGTCACGTTACCGGCTAATGTCACGGGCGCTGCAAAGGAAATATTATCTGTATCTGTGATGACATCGGCAGCAAGTGATACCGAGCCTGCCCCCGTTTGCGAGAAGGGGCCGCTGATGCTAAATGAGGTGACATCGATGGTCAATGCGCCGCTATTGGTCAGCGCAATCGCACACGGGCCATTGTTTGTCGTTGTTACAGAAGAGGTTGCTGTAAAGTGGAAATTGTCGCCTGTGAGAGAAATCCCTCCCGCCGCTGTTGTCGAAATTGCTCCATTAAATGTCGAGGTGCCGCCCACTGCTGATGCTGTTTGTGTCAAACTTCCCGCACTGATTGCCTGTGCAGAAAGCGCATTGACACTGGAGATCACAACGCTTGTCAGCGGTGTGCTTCCTCCAATTGCAGCTCCTAATGTGATTCCTCCGGTTCCCGAACTTAACGTTAACGTGTGCGCCCCGTTGACAGCTCCAATGAGATGCAACAGGTTCGATCCTCCCGTGCCGCTATTGAGCGACAGATCGCCTGTGAGCGTGATCGCACTTCCAAAAGTTAATGGCTGATTCACAGTCGTCAGCGTCCCAGAGGCACTGACCGCACCGCCGCTTTGAGAAAACGCTCCTGAAATCGAGGTGCTTCCCCCAAAGACGCTTGTCATCGTGCCGCTATGAACAAAGGACACAGGACCACTTGCTGTCGTGACAATTGAGCCATTGGTATTCAAATTTGTCACATTCAGCGAAATGCCCGTGACCGTATTGGTATTCAACGTTCCCGTCAGCGTCGTCGTACCGCTGCCCGCAGTTTGGGTGATGGAAGCTGCGATAATCCCCAATGTGGAAACATGATGCGCACTCGAAATCGTTAGTGTTCCTAAGCGCGTAGAGCCGCCCACAGCGCCCAAGATGGAAATATCGCCCCCCGTTACACCACTCCCTGCTGCGAGGGTCAAATTGCCTGGGCCATTGACCGTGCTCGAAAAAGTAATGTTTTGTTGCGATGCCGACGTGCTTAAGTTCGCTGTTTGAGACACAGGAATTGTCACCGCTCCGGAAAAAGAGATGGCCCCTGTCACTGTCATCGTATCAGCTAATGACACCGCGCCAGCGCCAGATTGTGTTAACGCTCCTCCAATCACAGCAGTAGCAGCCGATCCAAATGTCACAAGCCCAGCATTATTAATGAGCAGAGGGCCGCTTCCCGTTGTTGTCGTAATGGCACCTCCAAATATAAAGGCAGCTCCCGTCAGATTAATGCCAGACACAGTGGTTGTCGTGAGTGATCCATTGAAAGTGCTCGTTCCCGTTCCTGCAAGCTGCGTGAGCGAGTTAGCCGCGATGTTTTGTGTCGAGAGATTACCCACTGTGGTTATCGTCATAGCAGCTAGTCGAGTGCTGCCCAGATTGCTATCCAGCGTGATATTGCCTGAACCACTTGCAAGGGTGAGCGCTTGAGCCCCGGCAACTGTCCCATCAAGCGTACCGATCACATGGATCAACCCACCGCCTACCGATGTGTCGAATACCGCTGCACTACTTAAAGTGATCGCGTTAGTAAACGTAATGCCGCCGCTTGTCGTAAGAAGGGTTCCCCCAAAATTAACTGCACCCCCTCCACTTTGTGTGAACGCAGCAGAAAGAGATGTCGACGCTCCTGCTGTCAACGTTAGCGCCCCTGAGTTCGTGATCGTAAAGGGACCTGCATTCGTTGAGATCAAGTTTCCATTAATCGTAAAGGACGTTCCGACAAGCTGCACCCCTGCCACAGCATTTGTATTGATATCGCCACTATAAGTGGAAAGACCTGTGATTCCAGATTGATTGATCGATGCTGTTCTGACAGATGACATCGCAGTGAGTGTCGATCCACTTGTAGCTGTCAGCGCCCCTAACCGAGTCGCAGATCCCACAGCTCCTGTAAAGGTGATCGTGCCCGTGCCCGCACTCAAATTCAAAGCTCCTGGACCATCCAATGTGCTCGAGAACAAGATGTTTCCTATTCCCGCTCCCGTGTTGTAAGTATTCGTTCCTGTTAAGTTCACAGCACCTGCAAACTGGATCGTATCATTTGTCGTTGTGATCGAACCTGCCGATTGAACAGCACCTGTTCCACTCTGTGTGAACGGTCCATCGATCGTAAACGCAGCACCTGATCCCAAAACAAGGGTTCCATCCAGTTGGACTGCGACCGGCCCGCCACTTGTTGTGTTCACAGTACTATTGATAGTGACATTATGAACGGTTGTCAGTGAAAGACCGGAGGCATTGTTGAGATCAATCGCACCATTAAAGGTAGACGTCCCCGTTCCAAGAACCTGTGAGATTGTTGTGCAGTTAAGCGCTGCTGCAGTCACATTGTTTGCGGAGCTAATCGTCAAAATCCCTAAACGCGTTGTCCCACCGACTGCCCCGCTGAAGGTAATGTTACCTCCATCGACTGCCAAAGTGAGATTTTGAGCGCCCGCAACTGTTCCATTCACAGTACTCAAGAAACTGATGTTGCCAACACCTGTTCCAGTGCTGAGAGAAATCGAATTAGGTAAAACGAGCGCTGCCGAAAAGACAATGTCATGACCGTTTGTAACGATGTTACCGCCAAAACTCGTGGGTCCTGGACCATTATCGGTGTATCCTCCGGATACGTTGAACGTGACCCCTGACGGAACGGTGAACAACCCTGTATGCGTGATCGTAAACGCGCCATTATTGGTCGTTGTGACGTTCGCATTCACGTTAAAGATATTTCCATTCAAAGAAATACCCGCCACGCCATTCGTATCCAGCACACCATTAAATGTCGTTGTCCCTTGTCCTGCACTCTCTGTGATTGAGGCGGCCGTAATCGCATTGGCCGTGACATTGTTTGCATTTGTGATCGTGAGAGCTCCGATCCGCGTGCCGCCGCCCACCGCGCCTGTGAAGGTGATCGTTCCCCCTGTTCCGGCATTAAGGGTTAAGTTACCAGCTCCATTGATCGTACTCGAAAAGGTGATGCCCGCTCCTGCTGGCGTTCCGCCTGCGTTTGTCGTGTCAATCGACGCATCGCCCGTTAACGTGACAGCCCCTGCTGCGCTGACCACTCCAGCATTCGTCACCAAGCTCGAACTTCCCGCACTAAACGTCACCACTCCCAAAGTCATACCTGCAGTCGACGCCGTTGCTTTAATCGTTCCAAGAATTGTTGTCGCACCTGCCGTTCTCGTAAATCCATTGGTAAAGGTGAGGCTCGCTGAGCCCCCACTTTTCAGCGTCACCCCACCCGTATTCGAAAATGTGGTCGCAGGGGTAATCGTTCCCCCATTATTAAAGATGACACCGTATGCTTGCGCTGCCGTTGTAAAGGCAGTGGCTACCGTTGCAGCTCCATTAAAGGTGATATTGCCTGTCGTATTTGTGAGGGTCACTGTGGGAGATGTTGTCGTCCCTGTGATCGTGGTGCCTGCACTGTTTGTCACTGTAAACGCATTGACACCGAGATTGCCCGTGATCGAAACCGCTCCGCCAGATCCTCCATTCACTGTTAATGTCTGCGTCGAGGCTTGTGTGACATTGTTCGAGAAGCTGATCGACTGATTCGTTGTCGTGATTGTTGAGTTTCCTGTTAAGGTAACTGAAGCAGGAAATGTCAACGCTCCAGTTAACGATGTAATATTGTTTGCTATCGAAATGCTGCTCGGCGCTGTGAAATCTAAGGTTCCAATCGTAACAACACCCGTTGTCGTAGCAGTTCCCGTATTGACATAATGCAATGTTGTCGTACTCGCTCCATTGACAGGGCCGACACTAATCGCACCCGATCCCGCAGTCAACGTGACCACACTTGCCGCGGCAGGTGTTAGCGTTCCCGTTGCAAACGTAATGTTGTTATTCGTTGTGTTGAAACCCACAGCCCCTGTGACATTAATCAATCCCCCAGCTCCTGCCGTGTAGCTTTGGGCGCCCGTTGTCGTATACGTCGTGCCACTTAAGGTAATCGCACTTGCCGTTGCATTCGTTGTTGTGAGCGTTAAACTGGTAAGAGAAGTTGCCGCCCCCGCATTATTGGAAAGAGTGATTGTCCCAGAACCTGCCGCTAAGGCAAGTGTCTGTCCGCCATTAATCGTATTACTAAAGGTAAGGTTGGCATTATTCGTGGTGATTGTGGATGCGCCCGTCAAACTCACAGGGCTAGGGAAAGTGAGAGGATTTGCACCCGTTACCGTAATATTATTACCGATCTGAATAGAACTTGCGCTTGTGAACGAAAGATTGGTAAGTGGCGTAGAGTTTCCCACGGTAGATCCAAAAGAAACAACCCCGCCCGTTCCTGCGCGCAAGGTGAGAGCGGTAGCCCCATTAATTGTGCTCGTGGCCCCTGAAAAATTGATGTTTGCCCCTGCAGCCGTGCCGCCTGCATTCGTCGTATCGATCGTCGGGGATCCCGAAACGACAACAGGACCTGTCATCGTTACAACACCACCAGTTGTCCTAATCGCTCCTCCAAGGTTAATTGCAGACGTCCCCGTGTAACTCAACGCGCCGGTTGTTCTAGCTGTTGAGGTCTGTGTGATAGTAGCACCCGTAGCGGTAAGTGAAGTGAGAGCGGTCCCGGCTCCGACAGCACCTGTCATCGTTACAACACCGCTCGTTCCGCCTCTCAGAGTTAAAGTGCGCGCTCCCGACCCATTGATCGTATTGGAAAAAGAAATATTCCCCCCCGTAGGAGAGGCTCCCGCATTCGTTGCATCTAATGTGATATTCGCACCAAGAACGACAAGCCCCGTCAACGAAATCGGCTGACCGCGCGTCGTAATGCCGGCATTTAAGGTAATTGTTCCCGCACTTCCCGAGCCTGCCGTCAGGGAAATCGAAATGCCCGCTGCCATGGTAAAGGCGTTGTTGACAGTGATCGTGCTGCCAGCCGCGTTTTGAGCGCAAAGAGCCACATTCGTCGCGGCTGCTTGCAGAGTCGCTGTACGAATATTAAGAGTTCCCGCCGTCGCACAGTTAGGAGCAGAGCCATTTGCGATCGCTCCATTCGTACCACCGGATGCAATCGTAATCGAAGCGGGATCGAGTAGCCACTCCCCAAAATGACCCATGGGCGCCGACGTATTGACATGCCCCGTTTCTACACCTAAATCAATTTTCCCCGACGTCTCGACAAAGCCTCCATCGCCCCCGAGTAATCCACCGCGCGCATAAATCTTCCCATCGAATAATGTGGTTTCATCTGCCCAGAGGATCACCTCGCCGCCCTTACCCTCTCGATAAGCATCAGCTGAGATGATCGAATCCGCATCCATCACCGTATTCTGAGCTGTTGGCGTCTCGCCCTTGCCCTGATACTCGCCACCCACACGCACTTTCCCGCCACCGGCATCTCCCGAAGCATCAATGGTGGCGCCGACCAGATGAATATTGTCGCCTAAAATCTCAACATGACCACCCACTTCCCCTGAGCCCTTTCGCACTACATCGATCTCTCCGCTCACCTCAGCTAGATCAGCCCCCTCGACACGCACGCGATCTGCCGCAATCTGGCTTGTGTTCACAAGATGGATAATCCCGTTCACCTCTTCAAGTGCATTCGCTGGCGTGATTCCGTCAGTGTTCACCACCATCTTGATCGCTTGACGCGCAGTTCTCATCGAAAGATCAACACCGCCGTGCGCCGCTTCAATCTTGCCAAAGTTTTCAATCAGCGCATTTTTCAGCTCTCCATCGACGGTGAATTGGATCAGTCCATCCCCTGCAAAATCGAGCGTTACCCGCTCTGCAGAAGCTAAGATGACTCTTCCGGCTTTAGCTAAGATCGATCCTCTGTTTTCAATGAATGGCGCAAACATCGCCACAAACCCTTCGGGACTTGCAGAAATCAAACCATGGTTGATGATCGAAGAATGTTCAGACCCACTTTCCAATACAAACTGGTACTTATCGTTTAAGAAATCCTCATCGCGAATATTGAGCGTGGATGCGACAAATGAGCCTGTATTGACCATTGCCTTCGGCCCAAAGACAATTCCATTCGGGTTGACGAGAAAGATGTGCCCATTGGCACTGAGTTTTCCTAAGATCTGGCTAGGGTCGCCCCCTGTGATCCGATTGAGAACAGAAGATTTTGAGGAGGGCTGGATGAACTGAACATGTTCCTTATCCGCGATGTTAAATTTGCGGAAATGGAGGATCGCACGATCCGATGTCGTAATCGATAGGGTCCGCGGATCGAGTTGTTGAACCTCCGCTTGTCCTGCAGCTACTTCACCCAATTCCGGTAAAGCACATAGAGGAACCGTCCCCAAAACCCAAGGAAGTAAATAAACCCAGTGATTCCCAAGCTTCTTCAAAATGGTTGTGCCGTCAACTTAATATAAGTAAACGCTCCGTTCGTTAAACTTTTATGATTCAATGCAAAGCCCACATCAACACTCAATGTCAATGTATAAGGACCATACATCCTCAAACCCACACCTGTTCCCCATAGAAAAGTGTTTTGTTCAGACTTTAAAAACACTCCTCCATGGTCTAAAAACGCATTAAACTGTATTATTTCTTTCCAAGTTTTATTAAAGTTAAAAACCTTTTTATTTGCAATAAAAGGCGGAGGAACACGAAAATCGAAATTAATATAATAACCGCTATCTCCCAATGCCACTGCAAGCGGATAGCCGCGCACCGTATCGCTGCCCCCAATATAAATCTGCTCCGGCAAGGTTAGTTTGCTCGGACTTAACTGACCTGATCCATGAAAATAGAAATAACAATCTTTGGGCAACTTTTGCAGACGATCGTAATCGGCGTTAAAGATAAAAAACCGTCCGCCTCCCCCTCTACGCGAGCTCTCGCTATCGACCGCCTTCAATCCTCCCAAAAGATTGGGAATCCCCGCTGCAAAGCGCAAATTTAAATAATCTCGGCCCTGAGAAGGATTAAAGTGATCGAGAAGAGCGCCCACGGTGAGAACCCGCAGCTTATCGAATGAGGTACGGTGTCCTAAGACATAGTTTTCAATCTGCTTGTAATCAAAATAAGAGAAGCAATCGACACTTAAATGACGCGTGCGCGTTAACGCTTGGGTGAATTTTAATGTCCCGATATTGCTCTCACCTCTTAAATGCAGACGCGTGAGCTCTTCGATTTTGAACTTCGAAAAGAGGTATGAGACCTCCATCGCAAGCCCCTGACTATTGAGAGGGATCTTGTATTTCACATCCGTAAAATAGAGCGCATTCACAGGAAAACCCACCACCTCTGCAATCGAGAGAGTATCCCCCTCTGCTGCCAAGTTCCCCCAATCGAGTCTGCCCCCTGCACGTACGTTCGTCGTTAAATCCCGTCCATAGTTGTTCCCATTTAAGTACAAATGCGCCGGGCGCGCATCATCCACACGAACGATCAGATCCGCATATCCAAATTCCTTACCCTTTTCAAAAACAGCCCCCGCTTTTAAATCGCTGTTTTCATTGAGAAGCATCAACGCGCGCAAAAATTGATCGTAGCGAAGCGTTTTTCCTTGGAGAGGATGAAAGTAACTTGAGATATAGGATTGAGAATAATAATGATTGCCGATGATCTGAACATTGCCGAGCTTGCCCTCGATGATCTCAATCAAAAGAGATCCATCGTCGATTGCCTGCGGCGGCGGATAAGCCCGCGCTAAAAAATACCCTTCAGCCGCGTAGTGGTGATCGATTACAGAGCAAAGCTCATAGATCTCTTGCAGCGACAGATCTTTCCCTAAATACCCCTCGACCCACTTGCGGATCTTCTTATCGGAGATCACATGGTTCCCCTGAAACGAGATCTTCTTTACGAAGACCTTCTTTCCAGGAGGCATTTTAAGTTTCTCTTCCGGAATATCGATCTGAATTGCGGGAATTTCCTTCTCAAGCTCTAGAGGCTTAGCCTCATATTCCTTTTCCAATTCCCGTTCTACTACCCCGGCAGAGGGTACGGGGGGAGGGATCGCCTCTAAAAGTGCGAAACACGCAAACATCAGGAAACACGTGAAAAGCCACTTTGTTTTCATAAACCCGAATCTAGGTTAATTTAATTTTGAAAACAATTAAAAAAAATTCAGCGTGTGTTATATGAGAAACATGACCAACAACAAACAAAAATCGCTCCAGGACTGCCTCATCCCCCTGCAAAAACGCGCACAGCACGCGTCTGTGACTGTAGGAGAAATGGTATCCATCCTCTCCGATCAAAGCGGATCTATTCTTCTACTTCTCCTCGCGCTTCCCTTCTGTCAACCCATCCAAATTCCCGGACTCTCTCTTCCCTTTGGACTTGCGATCGCCTTCATCGGCATGCGTCTAGCATTAAGAAAACCTCTATGGCTGCCTCAAAAACTCCGAGAAAAATCGATCCCCGGCCCAAAACTCAATACCATCATTGAGCGCACCTTGCGCATCATGCTCAAACTCAAGCGCTGGATCCACCCCAGACTCACGCCCTGGTTTCAATCCTCTATCATCCAAACCCTCAATCACAGTCTCGTCATTGCGCTCGGACTACTGCTTGCGCTGCCTCTACCAATTCCCTTTACGAACCTCATTGCCGCCTGGGCAATTTTTTTAATGCAAATCGGCATCTTGGAAGAAGATGGCATTTTCTTAATTGCCAGCTACATTTTATTTCTCTTTACCCTCTTCTTTTTTGCTGCCACCCTGTTTTCCATTAAACTCATACTAGGTCATCTATGACAAATTCATGGCATGCCTTAGACAATGCAACTGTCATGAACACCCTGCACACAACCGAACAAGGCTTAAGCGAAGAAGAAGCAAAAAAAAGACTGCAACAAGAGGGCCCCAACACCATCCACATCAAAAGCCGAGATACGTTGTGGATCATCTTTTTGCGCCAATGGCAAAACCCAATCATCTACGTGCTGCTCTTTGCGACAGCCCTATCTCTTTTACTGCAAAAATGGCCGGATAGCATTGTCGTTTTCAGCGTCATCCTTCTCAATACGTTCATCGGATTTTTCCAAGAATACCGCGCCCATGAAACCATCAAAGCCCTAAGCGCACTCACACCGCATTACGCGACAGTCATTCGATCAAGCGAAACAAAAAAAATTGCAGCCTCCCATGTTGTTCCAGGAGACATTCTTCTCTTACAAGAAGGAGATCTCATTGCCGCCGATCTCAGACTCCTATTTTCAAAACACTTGCACTGCGACGAATCCTCATTAACAGGGGAATCCCTGCCCATTCCAAAACGAATCGACCCATTGCCAGAAGATACACTGCTCGCAGATCAGACAAATAGAGCCTTTAAAAGCACCTATGTCACTTCCGGCACAGGATTTGGGGTTGTCATCGCGACAGGAAGACGCTCAGAAATTGGAAAAATTTCCGAGTGGATCGAACAAATTCCCTCTCTTGAAACCCCCTTGTCTGCCACCATCAAAAAAATTGCTCAAGCGGCAACCATCGGCATCCTCGGAATAAGCCTACTTCTGTTTTTAATCGGCTATCTACGCGGAACCTCTCTTTTTAATGCCGCCTTTGCCGCCATTACACTCGCCGTTGCCGCTGTCCCAGAAGGGTTGCCGGCCGTTATCACCATTGCCTCAGCAATTGGAGTGCGCAGAATGGCGCGCCGCAATGTCATCATCCGTCAACTGCCTGCTGTCGAAGCCTTGGGAAGCACGAACATCATCTGCACAGATAAAACAGGAACACTCACCCACAATGAAATGACCGTCCAACAGCTCTGGACCCCCTCAGGAACAAGCTTTGTGACAGGTGCTGGCTATTCTCTAAAAGGGCAAATCCACCCCTCCCATTCGGACACCACTCCGGAGCTAGAACAACTGCTTACAGCAGCGCTTCTTTGCAGCGATGCCACCCTCGAAGAAAGCCATAAAGGAAACGTTCCCATTGGAGATCCCACCGAAGTTTCTATGGTGGTTGCAGGCAGAAAAATCGGCCTGCACGAAAGACACTTAAGAAGCACATGGAACAAGCGCGATCAGATCCCTTTCGAATCAAAACGCAGATTAATGGCGACACTCTACACCTCACCGTCCCACGAGCACATTCTGATCATGAAAGGCGCTCCGGAAGAAATCACACAAGCCTGCCCATCTCTTAATATTGAAGATGAAATCCATTCCATGGCAAAACAAGGAATGCGCGTGCTTGCCGTCGCTCAAAAAAAACTCTCCTCGCCCTTAACAGAAATCACCGAACACGACATCGTGAGTGGCTTTACCCTCTTAGGACTCATAGGAATTGTCGATCCCATCCGCAAAGAAGCCTATCAAGCCATAAAAACATGCCATGAGGCACACATCACAGTAAAAATGGTCACAGGAGACCATCCGATCACCGCCGAAGCCGTCAGTCGCGAATTAGGAATTTTGGGCAAAGGAAACGTCATTACAGGGACAGAGCTCAACGCCTTCAGTGAAGCAGAATGGAAACACGCCGCCCACGCAAATCACGTCTTCGCTCGAGTCTCGCCTAAACACAAACTCAAACTTGTCGAAATCCTTCAAGCATCAGGGCACGTCGTTGCGATGACAGGAGACGGTGTGAATGACGCCGCCGCATTGAAACGCGCCGACATCGGAATTTCCATGGGAATTAAAGGCACAGCCTTTGCTAAGGAAGCCTCCGATATGATCCTCACCGATGACAACTTTGCCAGTATCGAAGCTGCTGTGGTCGAAGGAAGACGCGTCTATGACAACCTCATTAAATCCCTACAGTTTTTGATTCCCACAAGCTTAGGTCTCGCCTGCGTTGTGTTGATTGCCGTCCTTTTTTTCCCCATTAAAAACGGCATCCCGCTCCACCCCATCTCACCACTTCAAGTACTCTGGATCAACCTCATTGTCGCAGTCTCCCTGTCTCTACCCCTTGCCTTCGAATCAGAAGAACCCCATCTCATGAAGCGCCCCCCTAAGAAAAAAAATGCCCCCATCCTCAGCGGATGGATGCTCCTAAAACCACTGACCGTTTCCCTGCTTATGGCTCTCGGCACCGTCGCCCTCTTTTACTGGCAATATCAATCAGAAATCAGTCGCGGGATCTTGGCCCCACAAGCACAAAGAGAAGCACAATCCATGGCAGTAACTGCCATGATCTTTTTCCAGATCTTCTATTTATTCCATTGCCGCACCTTTAAAACACCCCAAACCATTAAAAGCTTCTTTTCAAACCCAACAATCTTTATCGGGGTTAGCGCTGTCATCCTCGCCCAAGCAGCATTCCTTTATCTCCCCGTGATGAACACACTCTTTCGCTCTTCGCCCCTCTCGCTAAAGTCATTGCTCATCTCTTGCTGCGCCACTTTCCTTGTCGTCCCCTTGATCGCATGCGAAAAACTGCTCGTGCGCAAGCAAATCAATTAGGTCCACAAAAGCTGGCCGCCCCCCTGATGCGGTATCATTCCTCCCTGCGGCTGCAACTGTCCCCCAAAATAATGGGTTCCCAGCTTATCTAACGCAGCAATCTGCTTACCTAACGCTTGGGTTGTCTGTGTTAACTGTTTATTATTTCCTGCATATATCTGATTGTGTGCTTTCTGTTCTTTAAGCAGTGTAGCAAGATCGCTACGCAGATCATGCAAACGCTTCTCAAGCTCTTGCAACACCCCTTCTCGCTGTCCAATTTCAGCAATGAGTTGCTTATCCCGCTTTTCCATTGCAGCAATCTGCTGCTGGAGCTGGTTCTGCAGGTTCCATTGCGCTTGTGCATAACGGGGGTCCTGTATCTTTTCAATTTCTTTTCCCAGTGCGGCGAGCTGTTCTTGATATCCGTCACAGAAAATTTGCCGATCTTTCAACATCTTGTCCAATAATCCCACCGAAACACCCATATGCCCATCCAATTGATTAAGGCGCTGTAATAAGGCTTGATCTTGAACAACATGGCTATCGCGCACCTCTCCAATACATGCTCTACATTCATCGACAAGTGTTCGGTAACGATTGTTCTGCGCTTCAAATTTCCCAATTTGATTGCTCTGCACCTGAAGATTTGCCTGTGTTTGTTTGACTTGCCGTTCCAGCTTCCGGCGGATCTTGCGGTGTTCATTCTTCATTTCCACCCTATCTTGATGCAAAGAAACAACCTCACCCGACAACTGCTGGACGTTGGCATTTAATTTCCCATTCTCATCCGTCATCCACTGGACATTTGTCTGTAATTTCTTGTTCTCCGTTACATATTTCTTGTTCTCCGTCGAGATCTTTTGCACATTCGATTTTAAATTCTTATTCTCGCTTGAGAACTTGGCGACATTCCCTTTTAAATTCTGATTGTATCGTTTTAGCTTCTTATTCTCGTTCGAAAATTTGTGCGTTTCCTTGCGCAAATCCTCATTGGTCTTCTTCAGGTCATCATTTGTCTTCTTTATGTCATCGACACATTGACTAAGCACCCGCTGTTTGGCCGCTTGGTCCGCCATATAAGCCCCTGCAGCGCTACACAAAGAAAGCCCCCCGAGCAACCCCGCAACAGCTGGCGCTCCCTCAATCAACAGCACCAAGGAACCCAACGCGCCCACACACGCCGCACCAAGAAGCCCTGTATACGCCATTTTATAAAGCCGTTCTTGAGTAAACCAATTTCCACTTAAAAGATCAGAAATAGAAGGAAGGGAAACCCAAGACAAGAAAAATTGAGACACGCGACTTAACAGCGATAACTCCTCCGCCGGATTTTGAGGAACCATAGCTACAGGCGTTGATGTGCCCACATTGGAAGTAGAAACAGATTGTACAGACATAAGAACCTCCTCACATCTTCATGCAAAGAGATTAATTTCTTTGTACTATTCTTGGAAATGTAATTTACAGAAATTTAGCGAAAAGCAAGAGAAAATAAATAGCAGCTATGCATCTGCATTTTCTAAAAGATGCTCGAGCTGCTTTTGTAGAGTGGGCAAATTTTTTTTCGTCGTATGCCAAAGGATTTTGGAATCCACACCAAAATATTCATGGATTAATACATTACGCATTCCTTTCATTTCGTTCCAAGGGACATCTGAGTGAACGCGTTGTACTGACATAGGGATGCTTTTACAAGCTTCGCCAATAATCTCAAAATTTCTCACCACAGCATCGATCACAAGCTCATTTTGCTTGAATTTTGCTTGAATTTTGCCCAAGTCATACCATCTACATAACGCTGAATTTTCTCAATCGCTTGAAGAATATCATGCACTCGAAAAATCCATTTCCTAGAAGACATTTTTTGCCTCATCCAAAATTCTCTTTCTAAGCGCGGGGTGCAAGGCACTTTTGGTTACTAAATCAACATCGCAATGCAAAAGTTCTTCCAGATAATTTTTAAGCCCCATGAATCCAAACAGCCCTTTCTTTGAATCAAAATCAATTAGAATATCAATGTCGCTTTTGGCTGACGCTTTATTTTTTGCTACAGAACCAAAAAGAGAAAGCGTACGAACCCCTAGTTTTGAGAGTTCTTTTTTGTTCTTACATAAGATCTTTTTCGCTTCATTTAACATCATACTGAGCTTCCCCTTTGCCCCCTTCTACCAAAACAACTAATTTTGGAGAAAACGAATTATATATACAAGCAAAGACCTCGATCAAGAGCCCTCTCCTCCCACATCCATTACAAAAAAATCAGACCTCGCCAGAGGCTCAAGGTTAAGCGATCGCACTCGAACCTATCATCTACCATCCGGAACGCTCCAACATCGCCCACGCTTAAATTAAAGCAAAAAATCAAGCGCCCGGCCGATTCAACAGATCGATTGTATCTTGAAGCTGCGCCAAAATTTCTTCCGCCTTCAAATCTCTTGAGTTTTCAGCGCCCGCGACAAAAAGATGATCGATCCCCTTCGATTCTTTTGTCACCGGGTCGATATTCGTCTTCCATGGAGAATGGATGCTGAAATCGGTAAATCCCGCTTTTCGATACGCATCAATCATTTCATCCCTTTCGAAATTGTTATCCCCAAGAGCTACCGTAATAAAATCATTGCGATGCTGCTCACGAACATAAGAGGCAAACTCCTCACGACCAGGCAGCGCTGGATCCCCTGGAATATGCGCATTAATGATCCGAAGATCAGGCCCACCGTTTTGTGAAAAGTACGCATTTTGCAAAGGACGCTTGGGAACACTTGGATAAGCAGATTGAGTCGTTTCAGAAAGCTCCGGACGGTAAGTCAGCTGAGATTTGTCATAAAGAACCACATCTTGGTCTTGGCGATTAAAGTTAAAGCTTTTCACCATGTCCCACTCTTCTGGAAGACGCTCTTTAAGATGCGCGAGGAAAGGAACGCTACACTCTTGAAGCGCCACCACTTGCCCCTTAGACATCATATTTTGAACCATGTCCGCAACAAGCACATCGCGCTGTGTTAGCCCCGCGGCATTCACAGGAACATCCAATTCAGAAATCAAAGACCCATTTAACCCTTGAGAATCCTTATCGGTGACCCATTCCATATAAGCATTATTCAGCACGTTCCAACTAATGATCTTCACCCCATTCACCTCGACTCCCACCGGCAAGTGATCAGAAGGAAAGCGCCACTTTTCATGCAATTCGCCCACAGAGACCTTTTTGATCGCCGCTTCAATCTCCCAATTTCTTTTTAGCTGCTGCGTGTGCGTATACGTCTGTTGAAGGCGAATTCCCGACATCAAGAGATTCGCTACACCTTCAATCCAACGGCCATTCTTAAATTCCTCTCTCGAATTCATCAAATTGATCACCGCCTGCAACGCAAAGGCGACAATCGACAGCTCTAAGCCCCCACGAGACATCAGCGCTAAATAAACGAGATGATTGAAAATTTTAACAAGGCACTTCGATGCATCTTCCCAGTTATCCAGAGATTGAAGCTTCTTAACCTCGAGCACGAGATCTTGCAACGTCGTCAGAATCATACCAGCCCGGTATTGGAATACACTTCCAAGTAGAGCCACAACCGCAACCACTTTTTGCACGACCTCGTTGCTATCGGTATTCCAAACGCGCAAAGAACCCATCACTAAAGAGATCGGCGTCCTGAATGCCGCATGCAAACTTAAAAAGGGAATCGCCGCAAGACCGATTCTCTTGAGGTAATCCGTTTGAGGCGGAACATCATTTGCATACTCTCTCGCATAAAGTTCATTCTTATAATCAGACACTCTTGCCGTCATTATTTCACCAGTTTTTTTGCGAGAATAATAACAAAACACGAGAATTATAAGAATATTAAATTAAAACTGACGCCATTTAATTCTATTTAAAAAATTCAGAACGATTAAGCATATTACAGCCGTAACCAGCTCTCTTTTAGTCATTTAAGAAAAACCAAGTCAAAAGCTTACTTTATAAAGATCAGAGAATCAACATATTACACCGCAACAAAGCACACAAATTCTCTTTACAAATAAATATAGAAACAGTATAATAATTTAATAAAACAAGTAAAAATAGGATATTATGGCAAGTTCTGCAGAACCACTTAGAAGATCCGATACACCTGATATCATTCGATCTCAAATTAAAGAAAACTTCCTCTTAGAAAGCAATCGAATTAAAAAAGGCAGTTCTCTCCCAGGATTAAGTTATATTGAAAAAAGTAATTTTCAAAACACACTCATAAAATCCTGCAAACTCGCTAAGAAAGAAGGTGTTGGACAACTGCTGCGACGCGGTACGCACAACTTTAAACGCTCAGTGTATATTACTCCTCAAAACGACATTTTCATTCTCTTCAATACTAAAGAAGACCGATTGATTGCCAGAGGTGGGCAAAAAAAAGTCAAACTAGCACTCAATGCGATAAGCGGACAATTAGTTGCTTACAAAGTGTCACGAGAGCTCTACACCCAAGAAGAGCAACAACCCGTCATCGACGAGTACGAACTTGGCTTAACTCTTACTGGGGATGCGTTGTGTAGACCTATTGAAGGGTCTTTAAGAATTGAAAAAGATCGAATTGTTTACCTTGAAAACTTCATGCCCTGCAAAGATTTAACACGTTATTTAGATCAAACAATCGAAAAAGAAAACATTCTACCACTTGCCTTACAAATGGCAAATGCAGCGGCCGAACTCCATAAACAAGGTTATATCAGCCGCGATATTAAACCAGCGAATTACTTTATTGAAAGCAATGACCAAAGCACATTTAAAATTCGACTCGGTGATTTTGGTGAAGCCGTCCCCATTCATTCCATGACAACTAAGAAACAAATGCCCATATGGACTTATGGTTTTGTCTCACCCGAATATAAACGTGCAGCAAGCAAAGAACGACCAGAACGTTTTTCAGCTGTCGCTGAGGCTACAACCCTAAAGCTTGATAGCTGGGCTTTGGGAATGAGCATGCTAAGTATATTCCAGAAACACTTAGGCGAATTTATCGATTCAAATTCAAAACTAAAAGCATTTTTGAATGCAGATGATCAAAATTTATTTGTGGAGAAACTATTTAGAAAATCAAAATGGATCAGAAGGCCTGAGAACAAAAACACCATTGAATATGTCATCCGAAAATTACTAATGATTAATCCAGAGCGCAGATGGACCCCTAGACGAGCAACAAATCATTTAAAAACAATGCTCACTTCCCCCTTGGACAGATCATTGATCAAAACAGAAAGTGACATGTTAGCAGATCAAACAGATGAGACAATTAACGCAATTTTATCAGATCTGGAATCAATGGCTACAGAATTAGACTCTCTTTCTAGAACACCTTCTCCAATCACTTAAGCCTTCGTAAGACGTGCAACCACAAACGCTAAGAAGCTAAGACAAAGAGCAATGCCTGCAGTAAAAATAAAAACTGACGACAAAGAAACCACCCCAAATTCCAATAACGGCCCCACTCCAAAAGCCGCAATGCCATACCCGAGAAGATAAAAGCAAATCACTCCTCCTGACACAGCAGAAGCGCTCATCGAAGAGCGCGCTTTGTTTGCCAAGCTAATCGAAAGAGGCAGCAGCGCCGAACAACCCAACCCACTTAAGCCAAACAAAACCACCTCTCTCACTCCACCACTCGGCTGCGCAATAAAAATCAACGCTCCTGCTGCCACAAGCGGCAGCACACGAAATGTCCACCGCTCTGAAAAAACCCGCTCAATTACCGCAAAAAGCACCCGTCCGCAGGTCACCATTGCCCAAAAAAAAGTTAAAGCCAGTAAAGCCACAGTGTTGTCTGCATGTAATACCCGCTTCATGTAAATTGCGCCCCAATTTCCATTCACCGTTTCCACAGCGCCATAGAGAAGCGCAAACAGCGCAAACAACCAAAATTGCCAAGGAATACGAGAACCGCCCCTTCTTGTCTCCCTTTTTTCTTGAGGAAACACTAAAGGCACAGCAAAGAGAAACACACAGACAAGCGCCAACGCTAAAAATAAAGGCAGCCCCCACCAGATCCCAAACCCCACAAACAAAGCAATAAGCAACGGAGAGACCGCCATCCCTGCACCCAAAAGAGCATTCAACACAAGTACCGCTTTGTCGCTCTTCTTCGGAAAAAAAAGAACAGCAAACGCATTTAGGCTAGGCACCACAAGACCAAAACCCAACCCTAAACATGCAGTCGCCGTCAAGAGCACCCCGTAAGCCATCGCCCCATGCATCACAAAAACACTCAAAGCCAACAAGGCCATCGCTACAAAATTTGCAATCAACCCAAGAAGAAAAACCCATCGACTTCCCAGCGAAGAGGCCAATTTTGAGCTTAACAAAGACGCCCCAATCGAAAGCACCGCTTGAGGCAGAAATAACCCCCCATAGGCCGAACTAGATAGATTAAAGTCCTCAGGATTGGTCAATATCCCACCAGCTGCAGGAAAAGCCACAAGCGCAAGCCCCTGAACCAAACCCGCAGCATAGACCACCAACACATCTCTTTTCATCGTTTGATCTCAGGAATCGATTTTGCACCTTTAGCATTAAGCTTAATCGCCCATACCGAATCAGAAGAGCAAATAAACAAGATGTTATTATCTCTTCCGCCAAACGTCAGATTTGCCGTCTCTTTAAGCATCCGAATTTTACCAATCAGCTTACCCGATGGATTAAACACCTGCACGCCATCCAACGCTCCCACATAGATATTGCCCATCGTATCGAGGCGCATCCCATCAGGAAAACCCGGCGCAACACTCGCAAAGAGCCTCTGAGGCCCCAGCGTCATCCCCCCTTCCATCACATCATACGCATAGATCGCATGCGGATTGCTTTCATAATACGTCCGCGGAGCCTGAATCGCTGCACTATCGATCACATACAAAATCTTCTCATCCGGAGAAAACGCAATTCCATTGGGCATCTTTAAATCCCCAATCACCACTTTTAAGGCTTTTGTCTTCGGATCAAAGCGATAGACGTTATTCGGAAGGTAACTCTCTTGAGGAAACTGCAAACTCCCATAACTCGGATCTGTAAACCACACCGACCCATCCGATTTAACCACGAGATCATTCGGAGAATTCAACGGCTTTCCCTGATAAAAACCCACAAGCGTCTTCACAGTGCCATCCAGCTCTGTTATCGAAACACGCCGCCCCGTCGTTTCCGCAGTCAATAACCGCCCCTGCAAATCAAGCGTCTGTCCATCGGCAATACTAGAGGGATGGCGATAAACAACCGGTTTATCCCAAGACAAAGGCGTAATTTGATTGTACGGCAGAATCCCATGCCAGCGCAGGATCAAAATATTGTCATTGATCTGATCCGTAAATAAAAAATACCCTTCCTCTGATCCTTCCACGGAAAGATAAACAGGCCCCTCCGTAAATCCAAACCCCGTCGCAAGAGGAACAAGCTTCGGCTCCTTTCCCAGAATTAGAGCAAACTCATCCGCATACACCTCTAAAGGAAGCTGAGGAGACTCCGAAACAGGATACGAAGGATTATTCTCCACTCCCTCGCAACATCCAACAAATAATACAGCAGCAAAGACCCAGCGCATGAAGACCTCTTTTCCCCTTTCTAACAAAATAATTAATTTCGATGAAAACGAATTAGACAAAATATTCAAATAAAGAAAAGAAAGAATAATCCCCTTAATTACTTACTCATCATCGAATTCCAAAAGATCTGGAACATCAGGAGTGGAAATGAGATCCCCCAGAAAGTTCTCCTGCGAAATCACAGGCCTTCCACTCTCCATCTCTAATTCCTGCCTTGCATTTCTAGCGATCCTACCTCCCATCTGAGCGGCCCTTTTTTCTCGTCAAAGCCTTGCGCATCTCGGTTAACCGCAATCTCCTTTGTTGAAGCTTCTCCTAACATAGAGAAAATCAACTCCAGATCCGTCATATGATCGCGAAGATTCTCCTGCTCAAGTCCCTTATGCTTCTTGTATTCCGATGGAGTCATTCCAAAGGATGCTTTGGAGATTTCTGCTGTTAAAATTGCATATTCCCTCTGCAGCTTGATCCCTCTTGAATCCCACTCATCAGTTAATTCCTCACGGATTGCAATGCCCCGCATCCGTTTTTCAATCCACGCATCGCTGTATCCCTTAGCCTTGTAAATCGCACGAGTCCTCTTCGTCGCGAGCTCCGGATCTTCAATTTCCTGAATCCGCTCATACCCCACTTGAGCAAGCCACCTTTTAAAAGGTTCTGCTTTGGGAGACGGGATAGATTGGATGATACGGAAAATGGTTTCTGTATTGGCTGTATCGGTTAGGTATTTCTTCCCATCACTCGACTCTAATTTCAGTTGCTCGGGTTTTCCGAGCAACTAAATAAAACCTTCATTATCAATAAGTTGCTTCTTCAATTCCGGCCAATAACGTCGAGGATTGGAGGTAGCCGCTAATATTCGAATAACATCCAAAATCGAAAAATACCATTCACCTTTGTGAAAGACACGACGGATTGTCTTATCTCCAAAAGCAACGAGCCTGTCTTCTGAACGTTTGTGTTGATTTTCCTTCGCAGAGTCGATCATGGTGAACCTCTAGAATTGGGCCAGTCCTAGATTTTTCTTCTAAAAAACATTTTCAACAAGAAATTCACACTGATCTAGTACATAGTTAAAAAAGTTTTTGCTCTTTGGGCTGATGTGAAAGCTCCCGCGGCTAAGCGATCGTAAAGGCCGCTGTGTGCAGACACACAGCTA